>CBDTVC010000439.1:0-3722 GCA_965363925.1 uncultured bacterium
GCGCCTGTGTTTCTTTGACGGTGAAGTAGTCCACGAATCGCTACTTTGGCCGAACCGTTCCCACAAGTCAACGTTTCGGCCATGAACTGCAAGCACCGTCGCCACAAATCTGAATTGTCCGCAAGTGCGTGCCCAATGATTTCGTTTTCATTTCGTGCCGTATTGTTTGCGGTGCTCTTTGCCGGCTTCGGCAACGCCTTTGGCACACGAGATGCCGCGGCACAGAATAACGGCTCCGACCAAGGCGTGGATGAAGCCTACGGCGCCAAGATTCTCGAGTACACGACAGATCCTCGCTTCGTGAACCCGATGGTGGATCATCTCCCGGCATCAAACGACATACCGTCGCCGCTGGACGAATTTGGGACCATTATTGGCGCGCCGGATATACTTCACACAACAGCCGAGATACACGGGTACCTCAAGAAACTTGCTGATTCGTCACCCCGTGTGATGGTCCGATCCATCGGAGAATCGGAAGAAGGCCGTGAGATGATCGAGGTAATCGTTTCAAGCGAGGCAAATCTCTCAAATCTCGAAAACATCCGGACCGACTTGAACAAGCTTGCTGATCCGCGAACCATAAGTAACTCGGAAGCCGACAGGATTGTAAGCAACGCAGTTCCCATCTACTACATCACGGCTGGACTACACTCACCCGAAACGGGCAGCCCGGAGATGGTAATGGAGATGGCCTACCGACTCGCCGTCAGTAACGATGCGATGATTCAAGACATCCGTAACAACGTCGTCCTGATAGTTGTCCCGGTTGTTGAAGTTGACGGACGCGACCGAATTGTCGACACCTATAAGTACCGATCTGCAAATCGGAATATTGGACCAAGCCTCAGGTATTGGGGCGCGTATGCCGCCCACGATAACAACCGCGACGGCTTTGGGATGGCGCTCAACCTGACGCGCAACATCCTCGGTTCGTTCATGCACTGGAAGCCGCAAGTCATGCACGACCTCCATGAATCGGTTTCGTATCTCTACACGTCGACCGGGCTGGGGCCGTACAACGAATACGTTGATGCTATTACAGTTAACGAATGGCACAACCTTGCGCATGAAGAAGTGTCGGAACTCACCAGCCTTGGAATGCCGGGTGTTTGGACGCACGCCTTCTACAATGGGTGGGCCGCAAACTACCTGATCTGGATGGCGAACGTCCGCAACTCAAACGGCCGCTTTTACGAAACGTTTGGCAACTCCATTCCAGAAACGGTTGAAAGAAAACTAACAACGCGACAAACATCGCGGGAGTGGTACCGGAGCAATCCACCATTGGAAAAGACCATGTGGTCGCTGCGAAACAACACGAATTACATGCAGTCCGGCGTATTAGCGGCACTTAAATACATCGCTGACAATCGCGAGGAGACCGTCGCGAATTTCTATTTGAAGTCTGTGCGTTCGCTCGAAAAAGGCAAAACCGAGGCACCGTACGCCTGGGTTATCCCACACGACCAGTCGCGGCCCAATGCAACTACGAATCTCGTTAATCTGCTGATGGATCAAGGTTTGGAAGTGCACACCGCAGATTCGGACCTTCAATGGGATGCATCGCCAGAGAAGGAGGAGAAGGATGATGATGCGGATGATAGTGCTTCGGACAACGCGGAGGATAGCAACAAGGCCGACGAAGAAGAGCCAGAACAGCCGATAATGACAGCCTCGGCCGGAGACTACGTCGTGCGCATGGATCAGCCGTATCGAAACCTCGCGCAAGTATTGCTCGACAAGCAGGAATTTCCCAAGGGCGCAAACCCTCCGTACGACGATACCGGTTGGACACTCCCGTACCTGCATCAAGTCCGCGCCATCCGCGTTGCTGATTCGACGATACTGGACAACCAAATGACCCAGTTATCGGAACACGTTGCCAAGTCTGGCGGTGTTTCTGGCGGCGGGAAGTACTACGTCGTAAACAACACCACCGACGACGAGTTTGCAGTGTTTCGTTTCAGACTGCCAGACGTGAAGGTCAAAGCGGCGCAATCGAATTTTTCTGCGGATGGTCAGACGTTTAACGCCGGGTCGTTCATCATCGACAGCGGAGACAACAAGGCGCGTGCGCTCCGCTCAATTGGAGACATAGCCGTCGAGTTGGGTGTCGCCGTCCATCGAGTTGAATCGTTGCCTGAGGTTGCGATGCACGACGTTGAAGTGGCGCGAGTTGGCCTTATTCATACCTGGGTTTCAACACCACAAGATGCGGGATGGTGGCATTTTGCCTTTGACAAGATTGGAATCCCGTACACGTATCTGTCTGAGCAGGATCTTGCAACAGTCGACCTGTCGAAGTTCGACGTTTTGATCATGCCCCGCACAGGTGCCTCCCCGCAATCGCTAGTGGCTGGAAACAGCATGGTTGGCGATCCGGTACCGTGGAAGAAGAGTGACCAATACCCAAGCCTCGGCCAGATTGATGAAACGGATGACGTCCGCAAAGGCATGGGGTATGAGGGCTTGGCAAACTTGAAACGATTCGTGGAACGTGGTGGCGTGTTCATTACGGAAGGTTCAACATCCGCCTTCCCAATTGACATGGCGATTACTCGCAGGGTGTCGATCAAAGAGACAAAAAGCCTGGCAGCGCGCGGCTCGGTCGTCCGGACAGTGCCGGCCGATTCGCTTTCTCCGATCGTCTACGGCATCGCGGATTCCTTGGCAGCGTACTTCAGTGCCGGTCCAGTATTCAGCGTCAACAAGAACGTCAAGAGTTATCGAAATCCGGACTGGTACAAAGATGAGCAGTGGTCTCGCGAAGTCCCGCGTACCGTTCTCTCGTTCGCAAAGAAAAACATCGGAATGAGTGGGATGCTTTCTGGTGAAAGCGAAATGGCGGGAGCGCCTGCAGTCCTGGATGTCCCAGTCGGGGATGGTCACGTCGTATTGTTCGCGATACGTCCGGTGCGCCGCTGGAACACGCAAGGTAGCCACGCGCTTGTATTCAACACGATCCTTCACTGGAATGATCTGCGAATCGGCTGGCCTGATCGCCCGGACGAAGATGAAGAGGATGACGACGACGATGCGCTAATGGGTACCGGGCTGGATTACTAGCCCGAACTCCGATGCGTGGCTGGATCGGTTCGAAGCCCGCTAATTGCCAAACTCGCGTTGTTCGCCTTAACAGATTTGAACGATACTATGAGCTATCCTACTCCCGAACAACAGCGCGCCTTTTTTGAGGCCTTTGGTTTCCTCAAATTGCCGGGGCTGCTGGCGGATGAACTGGCAACAATTACCGCCGAGTTCGAATCGGTCTTTTCAGAATTCGGAATAAATCCTGACGGCACTCAATGCAAGAGTATTGTACCGTTCATCGATCGTCGGCCCGCGCTGAGCGCCCTGCTTGACCATCCAGCTATTCTATCTGCGGTGAGTAATCTCGTTGGAGCGGATTTCAACTACCTGGGCAGTGATGGCAATCGTTTTGCGGGCGATACCACGTGGCACCGCGACGGTTTTACACCAAGCAACAGCCACATCAAGCTGGCTATCTATCTCGATCACGTAACACGTGAAACAGGTTGCCTTCGCGTAATCCCCGGATCACATACAAACAGCAGCCTCGACCATTTTCAGGACTTAACACTACGCGATTCGGAAAACGTGTGGGGCAGACCACAGCGTGACCTACCTGCCACCCCGATCGAGAGTGAGCCAGGTGACGTATTACTGTTTAATCATCGGCTCCTGCACGCTTCGTTCGG
>CBDTVC010000440.1:0-3716 GCA_965363925.1 uncultured bacterium
TCAAGCAAATCGAGAAGAGCTAGCCGCGACCCTAGACAGCCTTGACAAGAAGATTGCATCGTTGCAAAAGCAGCTTTTCCCGGGAGGAAAAGATTCGACGAAGGCGTCTACGAAGATAGCAGAACCGATCAGCGACGAATTGTCGAACATTGGCTTTAAGCTGATCAACACCGCGATTGCACTGCTGATCACGCATTTCTTGATTCGCTTCCTCGCCTGGATTCTTGCAAGCATTGCCGAGCAAAGCGCCACACGTCGGCTCTTTTTCAAGAAGCTGATCCCTGTCGTCCGAATTGTCCTCTGGTCCGTTGCCGTCTATTACGTAGTCGGTGTTGTATTTAGCTTTGATAAAGAGAGCCTTATCGTTGCCGGGGGTGCGATCGGCGTCGCTGTGGGCTTCGCCGCACAGGACATCATAAAGAATGTCTTTGGCGGCATCTTGATCATTCTTGACCAGCCGTTCCAGGTTGGAGATCGCGTAAGAGTCGGGGGCACGTACGGTGAGGTCGTATCGATTGGTTTGAGATCGACTCGAATTGTAACTCCGGATGACAATCTGGTAACGGTTCCGAACACGCAGGTTGTTGATGGCCAAGTGGCCAATGCCAACTCCGGCGCATTGGATTGCCAGGTCGTCACTGAACTCTATCTGCCCGGTTGGGTCGACGTTTCCCGTGCCAAACAAATTGCTCACTCAGCGGCAGCGACTTCCCGATACGTCTACCTGAACAAACCCATCGTTGTGTTGATCAAGGATGAATTTGAACACGCGTTCCTGACAAAAGTAGTCGTAAAAGCATACGTTCTTGACGCGCGGTACGAAAACCTTTTTGCAAGCGACATAACAGAACGGGCAAAGGCTGAGTTTCTCAAAGAAGGCCTTCTTCAGCCAATGTTCTTGACGTATTTCGATCGCGGCGAAGGACTGCAATCAACTGATCCAATTGCACCTGCGACCGATGAATGAGCCACTCCGAAATAGTGATGCCCGGGATCGCGATTTGCCAACTGAAGCAACGGTCGACGGGAAAACTGGCGCCCATCCCGAATCTGCAGAACAGCCGACTGGATCTGACAGTCAGGAGACCATTACTGAGACGGTGAACGCTAAGTCTGACGATTCCACCGGCCTCGATACGATGCCGACCTTCGATAGTCCGCAGCTCACCGCCAGTATCAGCAAGTACGATCAGGCGGTCTACAAAGCCCTGGCAAGCGCACAAAATTCAGTCACTGTTTCGGTTCTATCTCCGCTGCGGGATCATTTGTCGCAACTACAAGCATCAGCGGCATCAATGTTGTTTCGCTTCAACTCCGCCGATATATCAACGCCGGAGGCATGTTATGAAGAGATCCGACAGTACCGCGAGAACGGCCGCAAGCAAATTCTTACACCACTGACGAACTTTCTCATTGACCAGGCGCCTGCACGGGAGGCGACGTCAGTATTTGCAAACACGCTAGGCCAAATCGAACACGCGGCTGATGCACTACCGGTGATTACGGAAGTCGTTGACGAGGCGGGAGCATTTGAATCTGAGCCGGCTGATGCTGTCTGGATGCAGATGAAAAAGTGGAATTACCGACGTCGCATCAGATCTGGCGGCAATCAATTGCTTCGCCCGGTGAGCGCCCGCGCCATTGCCCGTTACAATTCTCTTAACCGGATTCCCGCGTTTCTAAACCCCGCCAACGAGATCCTGCAACAAGAAATTGCTCAAGTGTTGGCGGTGGTGGAAAAGGCCATTGCAGAATGGGCAAGTCAAGCGTTGGTACTGGAACGTCCGCTTGCGCCCCATGTCCGTGACCGCGTGGACCCAGAGCTATTGCTTGAAATCCGCACCGCAAAAGCGCGCCGGGATCAGCGTCTGGCTGCTCAGGAACTTACAGCGAACAACGACAAGACTGCGGCGAAGTCTCCGACCATCGCTAACAAACCTGTTTCCGCTCAGGCGTCGATCACTTCACCGTCGGGTGCAAACCCCCCGACCGAAACCGAATCCTCCACCGGCACCCGCGAAGCTGGACCTGCAGAAGAAACGGGTTCCGATAACTCTTTAAATTCAGACAAGCCTGGCGGGCCGACTCACACGAAGAGCGCTTCCGGTCAAGGAGACAGCGAGGGATCTGGCACAAAGAAACTGAACCAGTCAAACGACAATCTCGCAGATACTGCAACTTCTGCTGCTGTCAGACCTGACCCCGCCAACGGAGACCCCGTGGATGTTGACGGAGCGATTTCAGATCTCGCCAAAGTTGTCGCGTCGTTACGAAAACTCGCTGACGATTTGGCTAGCGCACTTGAAAATGCAATTGGCCTGGTACCTGAGGTACACACTATTGCGCCCAAACAGGTTAACGGGGCTCGGCGAGCGCTGCGACAGGATCTAAAACAAGTCGGGACACCGTTTCTTTCAATTGACGATCGAAGACTTACCACAACAGCCGACGTGTCGGCAACTGCCCGCGCGGCAGAGCGACGGTGGCTGAAGTGGAACCACGAAATGGTTGATCGGCTCAATTTGTACGGTACTCTTTTTGACCTGCGAGCAAGGATGCTCGTTGCGGAGGCTGCCATTCTGAACGATGTTGCACGACTCAGTATTCGACCGGTTTGTGAGACCTTCGCCGGCATTAAAAAAGTGCTTAGGGATTCCGCAGAAGAAGCCTCGGCTGCTGCTGCAGAGGCAGCCCGTACAAATGACCTCGTTGCGTTGCGCCGAGCCATCAAGACACTGGACGCCAGCAACAACCAGTTCTTTTCGCGAACACTCCGTGACCTCCCCGGAATGGTGTCAGCAGACGAGATCCTCGCAGATCCTGGTGCGCGTTCGTGGCTGGCAGTAACAAACCTTGTTGACGAAAGCCCGGAAGAACTTCGAATACACGAATTACGCGTGGACCCGGAGAAGACTGTTAACCCGGAAGAAGAGCCGCGCAGCATACAACTCCGCGCCCGCCTGCTCGATGGTATCCAACCCCTGGAGAAAAAACTCAAAGCAGGTGGAGAGCCGTTGCGACGAGTGCTGCAACGAATCTGGGTGGAAGTTGAAAAAACCAAAACCGTTGTCGACTACAACCTTGATACTGCGTCCGCAGAACTGGCTCGAACACTTTCGGGGGAATTACGGACCGACGAGGAAGATGTACCTGCAGACGATATTACCGATAGTCTGGACGGGGGAATTGAACGGACAACGGAGCTCGTGATTAAGGGTTACGAACGGGCGGCAACCTCGCTTGATGAATTGTTGCCAACTCTGACCGAGCCGTGGAATGGATTTTCCGAAACCGTCCTTGACGAGGTGCAGCAGCAGTGGGCTGTTGTTCTGCGAAAAGCACGACCGGGTGACCCAGACGACCCCGACTGGGAAGGCTTCCTGGCAACAGTCCGCAGAAGCTGGCAACTGTTTGCTGGTATCGCTTCTGATTCTGCTGCCAAGCGTGGAAACAGGGCAAAGACGTGGTTTGTCGTACTACGACGACGAGCGAAGAAACTAATCCGCATCGGGCAGACGGCTGTCGGAGCATTTGAAGCCAGCGACGAAGATTTGACCTGGTCATTGGATGAGCTTAGTCGCGTTGCGGAAATCCGACGCGAATTGCCCTTGGTGTATCGTCACTTGTTTGCGTTTGAACCACTGGCCGAGGCAACGTTATTTGAGGGTCGAGCCTCCGATTTGGCGTGGCTTCGCAATCACTTCAATCGTTGGAAC
>CBDTVC010000441.1:0-3704 GCA_965363925.1 uncultured bacterium
TTGATCGGCCTGCCACCGGGTGATTACTTGTTGTGGAGCTTCGCCCCGTATCACGCTACTGCGTTTTACGACAACGTCTATGATCCCGCAGAAGCAACTCGCCTGCGCATCGAAGACACTGTTTTGAGCGGAATCGACTTTGCATTGGATCCGATGTATTACATCGCTGATGACAGTAGCGGCGGACGCAACACCAGCTACGTTTACGGGCAAGTCGTGGATGAAGAGGGTGCTGCACTCGCTCAGGCAATGGTTTACGCCCACGATGATGCGGGCCAGGTACTGCAATCAGTCCGAACCCATGCGGACGGTATGTACGAAATGGCCGGACTCGCCCCGGGCAACGGAATCCGCATAAAGGCAACGCATGCCGGGTACACGACGACATTCCACGATGGTGCCGGAGCGTTTGATGAATCAGCCCACATGCTGCTGAGCAGTGGTCGGTTTGAGATCAACTTTGCGTTGAAGTCCGCTGCAATCACTGGGCGAGATGATAAAGATGTCGAGTTACCAGTTGGGGTTACGCTCGTGGGTAACTATCCGAATCCGTTTGGCACCGAAACGCAGATCGGGTTCACCTTGTCGTCATCGTTGCCGGTGACCGTAACAGTATTCGATGCGATTGGTCGACAGGTTGCAGAGTTGCCTCAAGGGCAATTGTCTGCCGGTGAACACCGTGTGCGCTGGGACGGAACGTCGGTAGACAATAAAGAAGTGACGAGTGGACTGTATTTCTATCGCGTGGTTGCCGGCGGATCTGTCCGAACGGGACGGATGATGGTGGTACGTTAGGCTTGCGGAGATGCGGTGACGCGGTGAATTGGAGGACTGTTTTCCCCTGATGCAGGTAGTCACTAACAAAAATCTCAGATATCCAGTGTCCAGATAGAAAAGAACGGACGGGGATTATCGTGCGGGCGATTAAGTCGCTTTTCCAAACATCGCAAGCTGCAGACTCTGAGCAATGCTTGCCGCCCGTCCTGAGAAATGTCGCGCGACCTCCTCGTTCGGCGCTATGTCACTCAGTGTCTCGTTGAACAGCTTTAACCACTGTTGGAAATGTTCAGGTTCGACACCCTCCAGCTTCTGGTGCACGGGAACGGGCCTGCCTGAATACTCGCCGGTATAGAGCGTGATGGATCGCCAAAACCGTTTCATCTTCGGGAGATGGGAGTCCCACTCATCGCCGATCGCATTGTTGAAAATCGGACCAAGCGTTTCATGGGTCTGGATTCGCGAGTAGAACGTATCAACGAGTTCGGAGATAAAGTCTTCGTTGATTCCGCTGGCGCGCGCCATTGACTGGACTTCGTCGCGGATGGGTTCGTGATCGTGCGGATCTACCTCACGTGAAATCCGTCGCCCGCCTTTATTGCTGGCCGACTGTGTCGGCTCAACACGCGGGGTGTCATTGCTGGCCTCGGCACTATTACGATTTGATTGATCGTTCACTTTGGAAGTCTTCGTTTATACGGCGGTATTGGCGGCGAATACATCGGAAATTGTCGCCGAGCCTCTGACTCAAGGACGGTTGCGTTCACTCGACGATTACTCTGACAACCAACATTCGCCGTTGGAAGGGGTTCCTCGTGGCAGAAGAGAGGCTTCGGTCGTGGCAACAAAAATGTCGCTATGTTTGTAGGTAATCTTGACACTCGCGAAACGGTTGCGCGACGAGTTTGAACGTGCCCGATAGCCTTTCTTTTTCTGGCGAAGGCCTCTCCATGCAACACTGCTCCTCGGTCCCCGCCCCAGAGATTCTAAAAAGTCTCGTCTATCTCATCGTCTTGCCGGCGTTAGTCTTGATGTCGGCCTGTTGGGCATCGTCCGATTCTCCACAGTCCCCGCCGTCGAATCCCGCCGAGCCGCCAACCGAACAGACCTACCTGAACCTTAGCGCGGATGCCTCTTATGTGGGCATCGACGTCTGCAAAACGTGCCATGTCCCGCTGTACGAGACGTTCATTCAAAGCGAAATGGGTCGGTCGTTCAGGCCCGCAACGCTAAGCAACAGCGACGCAGATTTTGACAACCCCGCACCAGTTTTCGACAACTCTGCCAATCTCCATTATCTCCCGTATCACGATGGGGAGGACCTGTTTATCATGGAGTATCAATTGTCCAGCGGCGATGCATCGAACAGTCGTGACACGGTTTACAAACGAATTGAAAAGATTGACTACATCGTAGGCTCGGGTCAGCACACCAATTCACATATCATGGACGAGAATGGGTATCTCTACCAGATGCCGCTCACCTGGTATGCACAGGATGGGAAGTGGGATCTTCCGCCGAAATTTGATGAGGGAAACAGCTTTCGATTTAGTCGACCGATTCCACAGCAGTGCATGGGTTGCCACAACGCGATGCCTCAGTTTGTCGAAGGGTCCGAAAACCGTTATGCGCAGGTGCCACACGGGATTGATTGCGAGCGATGCCATGGACCGGGTTCATTCCACGTGACGGAAATGCAGGCGGGACGCGTCATCGCTACGGCTGACGCTATTGATTACTCAATCGTCAACCCCGCGAAGCTACCGGTTGATCAGCAGTTTGACATCTGCCAGAATTGCCACATGCAGGGAGTATCTGTGTTCAAACCGGGGGAGACTGCACTCGACTTTCGGCCCGGACGAGATCTAACGGATGTCCAGAACGTCTTCTGGCCACGTTACGCGGATAGTGTTGAGGTCTTTATCATGGCGTCCCATCCGGATCGACTCAAGATGAGCTCGTGCTTCAGGGAATCCCAAGCTGCGCCCGACGAGTTCGAGCCGCTGACGTGTATCACGTGTCACGATCCTCACGTAAGCATCAAGAGTTTGGGACCAGATGTTTACAATGTAGCGTGCCAGTCTTGTCATACACCGGTGCGCGAAAATCTCTGTACCGAAGAAGAAGCGGTCCGAGCCCTTAGCGGCAACAACTGCATTTCTTGCCACATGCCTGTATCCGGGTCTGAGGACATTCCGCATGTCCGCATCACCGACCATTTTATTCGAGTCGAGGAGCGTGGCGCACCTTCGATCTTGTCGTCTGACGAGATGGCTGCCCAAAAACGCTTTGTCGGTCTCGCCAGCCTGGTCGAAGATTCGCCGTCGCCGCGAGACGTCGCGGAAGGGTACTTGGGCTACTATGAGGAGGTCACGAATGACCCGGTATTTCTGGATTCGGCCCTGGTCTATCTGAAGAAGGCCGAACAGGACCTGTCGCGGGATGAGCTTGCTCCGCTATGGATCTGGGCGTGGTTTTGGCGACAGGATCACGAGTTAATCGTTAATCTGGCTCGTTCCACTGATGAGCAACTCATTCAAGATGGCTGGACCTTTTACCGGATCGGCGAAGCCTTTCTCGCAACGAGGCAACCCAAAGAGGCAGTGCATTATCTCGAGTTGGCCGTCGATCGTGCCCCGCAGCATCTGCGTTTTCGCAACAAGCTAGCCTCAGCCTACATGAACGACGGACAACTGGACCGAGCGCTTGAAACCTACGACGATGTTCTGAATGCAAATCCAAAGTTTGAAATAGGCTACAACGACCGGGGTTACACACGTCTTCTGATGGGAGATTTCGGTGCGGCGGAAGTTGACTTCCTTGCTGCGTTATCGCTGGATCCCAATGGTACCACTTCGCTCGCTAATCTGGCGTCGTTGTATTACAACACGAACCGTCAACCCGAAGCCGTCCCGTATACGAAGCGA
>CBDTVC010000442.1:0-3696 GCA_965363925.1 uncultured bacterium
TGCGTGACGGGCGCCGAGTGTCTGAGTAAAAACAAGAACCCGGAAACGCGGAGTTTCTACGGCAACCTGGACCTTAAACCGAGCCCCTCCCCCGACAACTACCTCGTCCGCGGCGGATGTTGAGGCCGACCCAAACGATAACATCGTGCCCAAAAGGCAAATCATCAAAGGAGTACAACGGTTCGCGGGAACACCAAGCATTAGTTTTATCAGTTCAGGAAAATGGCGATATCTATAATGCGTATTCAATCTCTAAGGGCCAACTTCAGCTTTGGCCAATGCTACCAGCAAAGCCAGCGAAGCCGTGCAATCCACAAAGTGCGTCAACCAATCACAGGCCACAGGTACTTTGGAAAGAGACTTGCATCTCCGCACAACTGCCCGAACCACCTACATAGAATTTACGGATTTGCGCGGTCGGAGATTTCTTATTCGAGATCGCAGCGGGCGTCATATGCGTTGACGCATAGCAGATACACGCGGCCATTGCCAAGCTTCATTGCCAGGCTTCATTGCCAAGTCGCATTGCCAAGTCGCACTGCCTAGGCCATGGTGCACGCCGCTACCTCTGCCACGACCGGCTCCCCAACATGGAGCCTAGTGTCCCGACTCGTCGACTACTGATGCCGTCTCGTCACGTGCAGACAGGCGAAGTAACCACTTGACGAATTCTGGGACGACAAACACCGGCGCAGCAACTAGCAAGATCAGCTTCCATTCATCCCATCCGATTGCGATTGTGTGTAACGGCCCCTGTAGCAAGGGCAGATACACCGCACACAGTTGAAACGAAAGTGTCAAACCCACAGCAACAATTAGCAGTCTATTTGAAAATAGTCCGACCTTTGCAATCGAGTACCGTCGGGACCGAAACGCAAACACGTTTAACTTTTCCATTACGACAAGCCCGGTAAATGCTACCGTTTGGGCGACGACCAGATCGTGTCCAGCTTCCAAAAGATGATAGAAGAGGTAAAGAGCTCCACCACCCAGGTAGGCACCCAACAGTACAATCATTGTCAACGATACGCGATCCAAAATTGGTGCGGATGGTTTTCGCGGAGGCTTCGACATGTTATCGGGGTCGGCATTCTCAACACCAAGCGCGACTGCTGTGAGTCCGTCCGTTACAAGATTCATCCATAGAATTTGAACCGGGAGCAATATCAGTGGTCCACCAATAAAGATATTGAGAAGCACCGCGAGAACTTCGCCCGTATTCGAAGCGAGCAGATAGCCAACGAATTTCTGGATATTCCCGAATTGCCTCCTTCCCTCAGCAACACCATTAATTATTGAAGCAAAATTATCGTCGGTCAGAATGATATCCGCAGCACCCTTCGCGACGTCCGTTCCACGCTTGCCCATTGCGATGCCGATGTCGGCCTGCTTAAGAGCCGGCGCATCATTGACTCCATCACCCGTCATCGCGACGACCTCACCGTCTTTGCGGAGCGCAGAGATAATCCGAAGTTTGTCTTCCGGTTGGCTACGTGCAAAGAGGACGCCTTCGCGGAGGCTTAACTGGAGCTGCGTATCATCCATTTGCTCCAACTGGCGGCCAGTTACTGCTGTCTGACAGTTGAGGCCAATCCGTCGAGATATCGCGAGTGCGGTTTCGGGTGCATCCCCTGTGATCATTATTACGCGAATCCCCGCCTGACGAGCCAGCCTGATTGCGCCCGGCACTTCCGGACGTGGCGGATCTTCAATGCCAACAATGCCGAGAAGGGTTAGCTCAGACTCAGCTTCGTCCAACGACCAAGCGTGGTTGGGATCTGAGGCGCTCAACTCACGGCTGGCCACTGCAAGGGTTCGTCTTCCGTTATCCGCCATCCCTCGATAGGCCAATTCGGCCTCCGTTCTCAACGCTGGACTCAGTGGCAGTTTCTGGCCTTCAACAAGAATTGAAGTACACTGCTCAAGCACAGTTTCCGGCGCGCCCTTGCAGTGCGACACAACCGTGCTACCTGATCGCTCTACAATTGACATCCGCTTTCGATCCGGCGTAAAACCAAATTCCTCTACCGTTTCGCCGCGGCTAACCTGAGCGTTCGCCTTCAGTGCAGCCACGCGAAGTGCCGCTTCGGTGGGGTCGCCCAGCGCATGCCAACCGTCGTCACTCAGATAAGTGTCGGAATGATTGCAGATGTAGCCCGAAGCTAAAAGCGAACGAAGGTCTATCTCCTTGTCGACATCGATCTCGGCACCTGCTCTCTGAAAGCTTCCAGCCGGATCATAACCCGTACCAGTAACAGTAATCAAGCCGGTTCCGCCCCAGACCTGCACGACAGTCATCGCGTTCTGTGTCAGCGTCCCCGTTTTATCCGAACAAATAACGGTTGCGGCACCGATCGCTTCAATCGAAGGCAACCGCCGCAACAAGACATTGTGGCGCACCATCGCCCGAATCCCGAGTGCGAGCGTTACTGTAACAACTGTCGGCAGCCCTTCGGGAACAAGGGCAACAGCCAGTGAGACGCCCGTCATGAACATATCAAGTGGCGAATTCCCCGATATCCAACCGACAAAGGAAACCAGAACCGAAATCAAAATTGCTACAACGCCCAACTGCCTACCAAGTGTAGCCAGCTTCAGTTGAAGAGGGGTACGTTCGTCAACAACAGATCCGGTTAATTGTGCAATCCGACCAAACTCAGTGCGCCCACCCGTCGCAACCACCACGCCAACTCCGCGCCCACCCGTCAGGACTGTACCCATCCACAACATTGATGACCGCGTTGCAACATCGCTCGGAAGATCTGTTGCGGCTACAGACTTGGAAACGGCCGCGGATTCCCCGGTCAGTGCGGACTCGTCAGCGAAGAGGCCTTTCGACTCAACGAGCCGCAGGTCTGCGGGTACAGAATCACCAACCTCTACCAGGACTATGTCGCCCGGGACGAGGTGCCGAGCATTAATTTCCGAATCTCGCCCGTCGCGACGTACACGGGCTAAAAGTGACAACATCGATCGCAGAGCGGCAATTGCTCGTTCCGCCTTCCATTCCTGAACAAAGCCGAGCAGCGCGTTCAGTACGACGATCGCACCTATCGTAGCAGCATCGACATAGGCCCCACTCACGACGGAAACCAGGGCGGCAACCAATAGAATCCAGACAAGCGGATCGGCAAACTGTCTGCCAAGTACGGTCAACCGTCCTGGCGCGCCCTGTTCAGCTAGCTCGTTCAGTCCGTACTGCTGAAGTCGTGTGTCCGCAACGCTTGCATCCAGCCCGCGCTCGATCGTTGAGTCGAGTTGCCGAAGTACTTCATCTGGCGATAGGGCATGCCATTGAGACTGGACACTTTGTGGACCGATTTCATTGGTCAACTGCGCTATTGATTCTTCGGCAACTCCCACAGACTTAGACGGCTAGATCAGACTTTCCAGTTCTTCGAAGCGTTCCGAAACTGTTTGCACAACGGCTTCGCGGAGGTGCTCATTGGAAAGCTTTCGGTTGCGGATTTTGCGCAACCGTCGAGCGAGCTCATCATCATGAACTATGTTGCGCAACCAACGCTCGAAGTCTTCTCGCTCGAGGTGATATCGTATGGTTTCCGTTGACGTCTCTTGTAACGCTTCCACAAATTCCCAGAGGCTTGCCGCGATGAGTCGACTTCCGTCAGCTTCTACTGGATCAAAGTAGAATCGGGAAGACGGTGGCAACGGTGCACGCAGGTACTTGTGCAAGTG
>CBDTVC010000443.1:0-3693 GCA_965363925.1 uncultured bacterium
TGCGATCCCGGGAACGGTTGTGGCAATCAACTTTATTTTGACGTTTTCCGAACCCTCTGCTCTCTCGGCTGGCAAGGTGCTCGTCGGAACGTTCTGGATTTTGCCGCTTGCGTATTTTGTACGGCACGTCCCGATTACGGTCAGGGCAACGCTAGCGTCGCTTGAATCGTTTGACGACGGACTCGCCGAGGCGTCGTCTGATCTGGGTGCATCGCCGCTTCAAACTCTCCGACGCGTTGTTTTGCCTGTGATCATGCCTGGTGTGATTGCGGGCACCCTTTTGACATTTGTCGCCGGCCTTGGAGAATTTGTGTCGTCGATCCTATTGTACATCGTTGACAACAGACCAATCAGCGTTGAGATCTGGTCACAATTGAGGATTTACGAATTTGGCGGCGCGGCTGCATACAGCGTGTTCCTGATGTTAATTGTAGCCGCATCCACGATCGGCGTCCGCCTGCTTTCGCGACGGGATACAACGCAACAGGTTTTCTAGGGTATCTTGGTGGTGGCCACCGGACCTGATGCTTCAAGTCGATCTCAGGCTACAGACGGGTGACTGGAGAGACGAGCGCGTCCCTATACGGCGCATAGTCACTGCCTGACCCTAACAGAATAGCATATAGAATTAGTTCGAATCGTTCAGTCGGAAGGTATGAGAATAGCAATAATTGGAGGAGGAGCAATCGGATCTGCGGTCGCCTATGATCTTGCGCAGCGAGACGACACAGATGAAGTCCGGGTTTGTGATTCACGAGCGCGTTCGCTCCAGAATTTGCGCAAGCTAGTCGATAGCCCCAAGCTGCATCCGTACCAGGTCGATGGACGTGACACGACCGTGCTTGCGCCAATAGTCGCGGAATGTGATTGTATCGTTGGCTGTGCGAGCCCGGAAATCAACCTGAAGCTCGCCCAACTGGCACTTGCGACGGGCACGCCCTTTTGTGACCAAGGTGGATCGGATGTCATTACTGAACAAATTCTTGAACTGGATGCTGAGGCCAAAGAAAAAGGGATTTGGCTTATTCCCGACTGCGGCCTTGCCCCGGGGCTCGTAAACATCTTATGTCTGCTCGGTATCGAGGAGTTTGATAAAGTTGAGAATGCGTTTATTCGCGTTGGCGATATTCCACTGAGTCCGACTCCTCCCTTTAATTTTCGCGTGTCAACATCCGCAGAAAAAATTATCGAGGATTACTCCGGGCCGGCAAACCTGATTCGAGACGGTGCACCAATAACCGTTGATTCGTTGACCGGCGTTGAGCCGATCTTCTTTCGAGAACCTTACGGATTACTGGAGTCGTTTTACTCTGCCGTAAATATGCGTGCGCTTTCGCAACACGTTCAGGGACGAGTAAAGAACCTGGACCTGAAGACGATTCGTTATCCCGGACACGCTGATCAGTGGCGGTTTGTACTTGGGCTTGGGTTTGGCGAAAAGCAGTCAATTGATCTTCGTACGCACCTCACATACCGGGACGTTTTGATCCGCCGGCTGCGTCGGCTTCTGGGTGACGAACAACCGGATGTGGTTCTTCTCCGCGTACTGATTAATGGCACGATTGGCGGCGAGCGGAAGACGCTTGTCTTTGAAATGATTGACACCTACAACGACGCAGAGGGACTCAGCGCAATTCGGCGAAGCACGAGCATGCCGACGGCAACCGTAGCAGCATTACTCGCCAACAACGAGATCGCTGGCGCTGGTGCTGCCCCGCCTGAACTGGTCTTGGACAAGCCCGCATTTATTGAACAACTGATTCGTCGTGACATGTCGATCAATAAAGAGTGGCACGACGGCTGGCTGCTTGTAACTGACACAACTGAGCACGTCGAATGACTAGCGTGTTGTTTATTGCAGTCGGCCTGTTCTCCGGGCTTGTCCTCGGGGTCGTGTTCTCCAAAGTGGGAGTGGCCTATGCACGTTGGCCTTATGCCCTAACGATCGCGTTGGCGGCGGCTCTATATCCGTTGCTTCAAACAGGGCCAATAACTGAAACCTGGGGATGGGCGTTTTGGATTTCCCTCGGACTATTCCTGGTTCCTGCTTTGATCGGACTGTTCCGGTCACCGTGGTGGATTGCATGGGGCCTGATCCTGCACAGTTTTTTTGACATCATTGCCGGGTTTGCCGGTGTATCCCAGTGGGTTGGGCCGTTTTACGCACCGTGGTGTGCAGGGCTGGATTTGGCACTGGGTCTACTCTTTGTCTTCAGGGTCTGCGTAACGCCCGAGACTCGCGTATCGCGCGGGTAGCAGTATTCAAGCGCTCCTGCACGGGAGCTTAGAGTGGCCAAGACACGGCTTAACAACGTTGGGCTCGGAAAAAAGCGTGGCTTGGCAAAACACGGGTATAGCCAACATGTCTAAAAAACACGTCCGAGAATAAGACCAGCGACCAATTATCATTTCGTAGTAACCTTATCACGCGCCCGCCCGTATCCGACCTGCACCCATCCACCAGAGGTTGACGCGAACATGGAGGTTGACAAATCCGACCGCACGTCCCGGCGGCCACATACACGCCGTTTTCTTGCCATTACCGCGCTGATCAAGAATATTCTAGCAGGGTTCAAACGGTACTGGACAATACTTCGTGATTCCGGGCGCTCCCGAGTTTCTCGCTTCGGATACGTGGTTGCCGGCGGTGCTGGTGCAAGTCTGTCCGGCTTCGCACTTCTTTGGATATACCTCTTGCTCTTGATTCCATTTACGCCGGGATCAAAGATGATTGATCGCGCCAAGAGGCAAATTCCTAGCAGCATCGTTTCCGCAGATGGGCAGACGCTGGCCACATTGGAATCCTCCAATCGCAGATGGGTCGGTCTGGATCAGGTGTCCGCGCATGTAGCAAACGCATTGATTGCAACCGAGGATCATCGATTCTACGAGCATGATGGCGTAGACAAGAGACGTCTGATGTCGTCTGCATTCCATACCGCAAAAGGCGATGCGCAGGGCGGTTCAACGCTGACAATGCAGCTTGCGCGAAACCTCTTCCCGCATCGTATCGGTAATAGCCGCAGCTTGAATCGGAAGCTAAAAGAAATCGTCACAGCGAAGAAGATCGAGAATCAACTGTCGAAAGATGAGATCATTGAAACGTATCTGAACACGGTCCCTTTCCTCTACAACGCACGCGGCATCGAAATGGCTGCGCACACCTATTTCGGAAAAGACGCTTCGGATCTCACACTGCCGGAAAGTGCCACGCTCGTCGGGATGCTTAAGGGAACGAGTTACTACAACCCGATCCGCCATCCGGAACGGTCGAAGACTCGGCGAAATATTGTGCTACGCCAGATGGTTAAACATGGCCAACTGTCTGATAACGAATATTCGGCTATTGCGGATACTCCGGTAAATGCAAAACTCCGGAGACAACGCCGACCTGCTCGGACCGCTGATCACTTTGTAAATCAGGTAGAGATCAGGGCTAGACGTTGGGCAGATCAGAACGGGTACGATCTGGATGCCGATGGACTCACGATTCACACCACACTAAACAGCAAACTGCAGGCCCACGCCGACCTTGCGCTCAGGCGACAATCTGCCGCCCTGCAAAACGTGGCCAATGTTGAATGGTCGACCTCATCTACTGACGTCTATTCTCGCGATATCCGGGATTACGCCGCTAAGGCACGTAGCTCGCATCCGTTTGCATGGTTCTGGCGAAACAAGACGTCACTTGTA
>CBDTVC010000444.1:0-3682 GCA_965363925.1 uncultured bacterium
GTTTCGTCAAACATCAAGGAGTAAGCCTAAACCTTGCGCAGAATGGATTCAGAACCATTTACGGTTTTAGACGGTGAACGGTAGTGTATCGTTTTCATCTGCCAACTCTATCTTGAGACTCGACCAATAATATTGAGGCATAAGAAGGATGCGAGTCTACGGAGGGATAGAGGCGGGAGGAACGAAGTTCGTTTGTGCCATAGGAACCGAGTCGGGCGAGATATTGGAAGAGACCCGGTTTCCAACAACGACGCCAAAAGAAACAATCGAGCGCTCGGTGGATTTTTTCCACAGTCGTCGGACTTCTCACGGTGACTTATCGGCCATCGGCATTGGATCGTTTGGTCCGATTGATCTTGACAAGACTTCACCGACGTACGGGTACGTTACAACAACGCCGAAACCTGGTTGGCAAAATGCGGAGTTCGCCGGAGTTGTTGCCCGTGAGCTACAGTTACCTGTTGGGTTCGATACGGATGTTAACGGAGCTGCTCTTGGGGAATGGAAATGGGGAGCGGCAAAAGGTCTTGACACGTTTGTTTACTTCACCATCGGCACCGGAGTTGGCGGCGGTGTGATGGCCGGTGGTCAGCTCCTGCACGGACTTGTGCATCCTGAGGTCGGTCATGTTCTCGTCCCACACGACAAAGATGCGGATCCGTTTGAAGGTTGCTGTCCCTACCACGGCGATTGTTTTGAAGGGATGGCATCTGGTCCTGCGATTGAAAAGCGCTGGGGGAAGCCAGCTGCTGAGCTTTCACCCGATCATCCTGCATGGGATCTGGAAGCAGACTACATCGCGGCCGCCCTGCACAGTATCATTTGTACGTTGTCACCGCAACGGATTATTCTTGGTGGCGGTGTGATGGAACAACTACAGCTGTTTCCCAAGATCCGTAGACGAGTATTGAAGTCACTGAACGCCTATGTACATTCCGCTTCAATTGTGTCGGGAATTGACGAGTTTATTGTACCTCCTGGCCTCGGAAATCGTGCTGGTGTAATGGGGGCGTTGGCGCTCGGACTGCAGCAAACCGAGTAAGATCGGATGGATTCGGATTTTTGAATCGCGCCGCGGAAGTATATGACGGATCGCATATTGCGGTCTTCGCACCCGGGGAACCCATCGTGGAAATCCCAGCGTGGAAATCTTACCTTGGAAGGTATTCTGCTTGCAAATTCTACATTGATCCCCAAAGACGTTCCGAACGATGAGAGATAACGATTACGACGCAATTGTTGTCGGTTCCGGCATTAGCGGCGGCTGGGCTGCCAAAGAGCTTGCCGAGAAAGGCCTCAAGGTACTTATCCTCGAGCGAGGCAAAGACGTCAAACATGTCACCGATTACAAGAGCGCGAACACCCCGCCGTGGGAATTCCCTCATCGCGGTCGTCGCACCCAGAAGATGATCGAAGACTATCCTGTTCTCAAGCGCGACTATCCGCTAAACGAAAAGAACCTCGATTGGTGGTGCAGCGACAAAGAACACCCCTACACAGAGGTGAAACGATTTGACTGGTTTCGCGGCTATCACGTTGGCGGTCGATCACTTCTTTGGGGGAGGCAAAGTTATCGGCTTAGTGATTTGGATTTTGAGGCGAACGCGAAGGAGGGCATCGCTGTGGATTGGCCCATCCGCTACAAAGAGATTGCAGATTGGTATACGTATGTCGAAAAGTTCGCCGGCATTAGCGGGAGTAAGGAAGGTTTACCGCAACTGCCGGACAGTCACTTCCTCCCGGCCATGGACTTGAATTGTGTCGAGAAGGACGTTGCCGCCAGGTTGAAAAAGTCGTTTGACGGAAACCGGCGATTGATTATCGGCCGAGTCGCTCATGTCACCGCACCGATCCCCGGTCGCGCCACGTGTCAGTTTAGAAATAAGTGTTGGTTAGGTTGCCCGTTCGGCGCGTATTTCAGTACACAATCAGCGACGTTGCCTGCCGCCATGGCGACGGGTAACGTAACGTTGCGTCCGTTCAGTATTGTGACCCGGGTTTTGTACGACAAAGACACCAAACGCTCTACCGGCGTAGAGGTGATGGATGCTGAAACGAAAGAGATACATGTATACAACTCCAAGATCGTGTTCTTGAATGCCTCAACCATGAACTCGACGGCGATTCTTATGCGATCCGCAACCGATGTCTGGCCGGATGGACTGGGAAGTTCCAGCGGGCAACTGGGTCATAATCTTATGGACCATCACCTTGGAGTTGGTGCGTGGGGTGATGTCGATGGATACGAAGACAAATATTACTACGGAAGCCGGCCGAATGGTTTTTATATCCCTCGGTTCAGAAATTTCTTCGGCGATAAGCGAGATTATCTCCGCGGTTTCGGATACCAGGGTAGCGCCAGCCGACAGGGCTGGGGTCGGCAGGTGGCCGAGTACAGTATTGGTGGCGAGTTCAAAGACGCGTTGTCTGAGCCTGGACCGTGGCGGATTGGCATGGGTGCGTTTGGCGAAATGCTGCCTGATCATGACAACAAGATTTGGCTTGACAAGTCGAAAACCGACGCATGGGGAATGAACGTGCTTGCCTTTGATTGCGAGCTCAAGGAAAACGAGCTCAAGATGCGCGAGGACATGAAGAATGACGGCATGGAAATGCTTGAGGCAGCGGGAGTTAAGAACGTCAAAGGAAACATCGGTGATGGAACACCCGGTCGCGGCATTCACGAAATGGGAACGTCTCGTATGGGGAAAGATCCAGCGACGTCTGTGCTCAATAAATACAATCAGGTTTGGGATGCACTGAATGTGTTTGTTACGGATGGGTCGTTCATGACGTCAGCGGCATGCCAGAATCCTTCGCTGACGTATATGGCATTTACTGCCCGTGCCGCTGATCACGCCGTCAAAGAACTCAAGAACAGAAATCTCTAAGGTACCGTCATGATGAATAGGAGAGATGCCATCTCGCGGGTTGGGCTAATTGTTGGTGGCACCGTTGTTGGCGCTGAGGTTTTCCTGAGCGGCTGCGCGTCGGGGCAGGCTGGGTCTGGGTCGGCATTGAATTTCGATGCATCAGCGGTTGCGTTGCTTGACGAAATCGGCGAAACGATACTGCCGACGACGGCAAAGTCGCCGGGTGCAAAAGCCGCCCGCATCGGTGAATTCATGAAGTCGATCGTCACGGATTGTTATAGCGAGGAAGATCAGAAGGCGTTTGTGACGGCCGCGCCCATGATCGAAGCTGCCGCGAAGGAAGAGCACGGAAAATCCTTTATGGAATTGACGGCGGATGAGCGGCACCAATTAATCCTCTCAATTGATCAACAGGCGACGGAATACAACTCGACCCGTGAATCGGGTTCTCCTCAACACGGCTTTGCGCTAGTTAAGCAACTGACGTTGTGGGGATACTTTACTTCCGAAGTAGGGAGTAAAGAAGCGCTGCGGTATAATCCGGTTCCTGGAAAGCAGGAAGCCTGCATCGACTATGTGCCGGGCGAGGGGGCATGGGCGGCGACGTAGGTCCGGTTGGCTGTTTTGCCAGTGGGCGCTGCAGGGGCAGGGGCACAGTGCATGTTTGTCAGGCAAGGTTGCGTTTTGTTGTTTCTGCCGGTCCTGATTAGCTTTCAGCGGGGTTAGTGGGATTTGCCCGCCCCGGGCGGGCTAGGTTGTCATTCCCATGTCCATCGGCCTGGCCGGCACGCCGACACGACCAGATCGGA
>CBDTVC010000445.1:0-3658 GCA_965363925.1 uncultured bacterium
GGCCGCGTGTATATTATCAACAAGAAGAATCCGAAGCACAAACAACGTCAGGGTTAATTCCCGGCTTAGCGAGAGAGTGTAATGGCACGAATTGCCGGAGTAGATCTTCCGATTAACAAGCGTGGTGAGGTTGCCCTCACGAGTATCTTTGGTATTGGTCGCCAGCGTGCGATTGAGATTCTGGATAAGGTTGGACTGGACGTGCACACACGACCTAAAGACTGGACCGAAGACGAAACCAAGAAGCTGCGTGCGCTGGTGGAAGAGGATTATATAGTCGAGGGTGCATTGCGTACCGAGGTATCAATGAACATCAAGCGATTGATGGACATTGGTTGCTATCGCGGACTACGACATCGCCGTGGGCTTCCAGTTCGTGGTCAACGGACGCAGACCAACGCTCGAACGCGTAAGGGTCGCAAGAAGACCGTTGCTGGTAAGAAGAAGGCTCCACGCAAGTAGTCCATTGCGTCCTGGCTCGCAACTTTGTCTGTATTGACCAAGGTGGCGAGTTAGTGAATGCGGTTACTTTCGGGATTCGCATTCTGTAAGGCTGGTTATTCTGGTTGTATCCGTATCCCGGAGTTGCAGCCAACGGCGTAATGCCGCTTTAAACACGATATCAAGTACAACGATGGCGAAGAGACAGGCAGGTACTAGTAAGTCCCGTAAAAAGAAGGTTGTTGTTGAGTCCAATGGACAAGCGCACATCAAAGCGACGTTCAACAACGTGCAGATTACGTTGACGGATCAATACGGCAATACCATTTCCTGGGCAAGCTCAGGTAAGATGGGCTTTAAAGGTAGCCGAAAGAACACGCCATATGCAGCACAGGTCGCGGCAAGTGCCGCAGCCAAAGAAGCACACGACCTCGGTTTGCGCCGAGTGGATGTGTTTGTAAAAGGACCTGGTTCGGGACGCGAGTCTGCGATCCGAGCCCTGTCAGCGTCTGGTCTTGAAGTAGCGACCATCAGAGACGTAACCCCAATACCACATAACGGCTGCCGGCCTCCAAAACGACGACGCGTCTGATTCTCGAGTTTGAGAATAGGACATGTCAGCAAAGCTGATCAAAACTGCAAGTACGCAGACTTGATAGGCATACTGACAGCATCCACGATTGGATTAAGATCCGGTTTCGAGCGGCAGATCATCTACTGCTCGTACGTTTGTCCCAATAACCTTGACAAACGAGGAATAAAACTATGGCCCGATATAGAGGAGCCAGACAGAAGATTGCGCGGCGCTTCAAGGAGCCGCTTTTCGGCCCGAGCAAATCGCTTGAGCGCAAACCGTATCCACCGGGGCAGCACGGTCGTAACCGTCGCTCTAAAGAATCTGAGTACTCGGTACAGCTCAAAGAAAAGCAGAAAGCTAAGTACACCTATGGTCTCCTGGAGCGACAGTTTCGAAATCTATTCGAGAAGGCCGCGCGTAAGAAAGGTGTCACTGGTGAAAATCTGCTCGTCTTCCTGGAGTCCAGGCTTGACAACACTGTTTTTCGCTTGGGAATTGGTACCACGCGCCGACAGGCACGTCAGTTTGTAACGCATGGTCACATCCTGGTGAACGGTAGCGTTCTTAACGTTCCGTCTTGCCTGCTTAAGCCGGGAGATCAAGTCTCCGTACGGCCGCGTAGTCGGCAGGTTGAACCAATCCAGGAATCCCTCCAGCGAAATCGACGTCAATATCCATGGCTTGAAATCGACCGCAATCAGATGGTCGGTAAGTTTATGGACTATCCCAATCGGGAAGACATTCCGGAGAATATCCGCGAACAGCTAATCGTGGAACTCTACTCGAAGTAGTAAGCCGCTTCTATGTATCAGCCCTAGTCGTATCGTCGGACAATTGTCACGATTCATTCAGGCGCTGCTACGAATTTTACTTTAGGATCAATACCGGATCAAACCATGAGCACGCACGGGATTCAGATGCCAGATGTCGTCGATGTAGAGCAAACTGCTACGTCGTCGGGCCGTTTTGTCATCCAACCTCTAGAACGAGGCTACGGTGTTACGATCGGCAACACGTTGCGCCGCGTACTCCTGTCATCGCTGACAGGCGTTGCAATTACCGCAATCAAGATTGACGGTGTCCAGCACGAATTTTCAACCATCGAAGGTGTCGCAGAAGATGTTGCAGACATCATTCTTAATCTGAAAGGTGTTCGCTTTCGTGCAAACGATTCGATCGACAGCACAGTACACCTTTCGTTGAGCGGCGCCGGTTCTTGGACCGCCAAGGATATCGGTGACGCTACAAGTGACTACACCGTTCTTAATCCAGACCATCACATCGCAACCCTTGATTCGAAAGCGAAGCTTTCGATCGAATTGCGGATGGGTCGCGGACGCGGATACGTTCCGTCATCCGATAACAAGCTGGAAGACGACCCAATCGGCGTGATCGCGATAGATGCGATTTTTACTCCGATTCAGAACGTCAAGTACACGGTTACGCCAACACGCGTTGGCCAGAAGATCGACTACGAACGCCTCGAAATCGAAGTCGATAGTGACGGTTCAATCTCGCCTGAAGACGCACTGCAGCAAGCTGCGCTTATCATGCGGGACCATATCAATCTCTTCATCAAGATGGATGGTGCGCCAGCACCAACTGAGGAGGAGAAGGTTGTCGACGCCGAGGTTGCAAGAATCCGCGAGTTGCTGGCGCAGTCAGTAGACGAATTGGACCTGTCAGTACGAGCTCACAATTGTCTCAAGGCAGCGAACATTAAGTCGATCGGTGATCTTGTTGGGCGAGAGGAATCGGAAATGCTGAAGTTTCGCAACTTCGGTCGAAAGTCACTTCAGGAGCTCGCGCAAGTCCTCGAAGAGCGCGGCCTCGGTTTTGGAATGGATGTCGACAAGTACATCGATAAGGTCTGAGCGGAATCGAACAGCGAAAGCGCCTGCTCCAGGGCGAACAGTTGATTGCCAAATAGTGAATTGCAATGAGACATCAGCATAAAGGATTTAAACTTGGCCGAACGGCCTCACATCGCTCAGCGACCCTGGCTGCGATGTCGACGGCGTTGATCAAGCATAAACGGATCACAACGACGCATACAAAAGCGCGTGCGCTTCGAATGTATGTTGAACCGCTGATCAATCGCGCCAAGACAGATTCGTCGCACAGTCGGCGACAGGTGTTCCGTCACCTTCAGGATAAAGATGCGGTTACTGAGTTGTTCGGTGACATCGCTTCTCGTATTTCAGAGCGGCCGGGTGGCTACACGCGAATCACGAAAATCGGTCGGCGAGCCGGTGATGCAGCGCCGATGTCAGTCATCGAACTGGTGGACTATAACGACATCAAACCGGACGGAGCATCAGCCGGTCAGGCGAAAAGCAAAACGCGCCGAGGCCGGTCTCGCGGTGGAGCCAAGAAAGTGGCGGCGGCCACAACGGCAGCTGCTGCTACAGAAGACTTGGCCGACGATGTCACGGATGTCGTCGAAGACGTTGAAGTTGCTACAGAAGATGCAGTCTCGGATGTTGAGGCATCAGACGACGTTTCCGATGCAGACGAAACGGCCGACGCGGATACCGACGACGAAAAGAGCTAGCGCTGCCGGATTCACATTCCAGCCGCTGAATACAGAAGGCCCGCTTCCAAAAGGAGGTGGGCCTTTTTTTGTTCTACGGTCTCCGG
>CBDTVC010000446.1:0-3658 GCA_965363925.1 uncultured bacterium
TCCATATTGTCGAGAAATCGCTTTGCCCGGGCATGCGAATCGGCAAAATTTTCGAGCTTAAGGACCTCACGGAACCGCTGCGTCGCAAACTCAGGCTTGCCCAGTTCACTGTAACACATGCCCTGCCTTAACCGACCGAGAACCTTGAAATAAGTATCCTCTTTTGTGCGCGCCGTCAATGCCTCCAACTGCATCAAGGACGCTAACGCATCCCCAAATCGTCGCTCGATCATGTCACCCCGCGCAAGGAAATATATTGCCTGCTCCGCGATGGCCGCATTGTAACCTCGTGATCCTTGCTTGTAACGATCAAGGACCTCCTCAAAGATCGCAGTGCTTTTAGACCACTGGCCCCAATTTGCGTACACACGGCCCTCTAGCGCATGGAAGTACGAATTATTCGGATATCGATCTCGGAGCCACTCGAGATAGTGCAGGCATTTCCGATAGTCTTTCTCATACAGCAGATAAATCTGAACCAGGAAGTACGCCGCCTCAGTTTGAATGAAATAGCCTGAGTCGGCAGTTCGCGAAATCAGCTCAAGCCCTCGGGCACGATCTCCATCCGGAAAAAATGCCATCACTGGTTTAACAACCGGATACTGTTTCGGAATTACAGCCGCGAAATAGTCATAGAGACCCTTCCCAAACTGGTAGTCATCGTTGTCCGGCTCCAACTTGGGGACGCCAAGCACATAGTCCATTGCCTTCTTGCCATCCATCGCTGACTTGAACCAATCACCCCGGTTCGAACGCAGACGACCGCGGAACCCAAGTGCCGCCCCTTTGAAAAACATCGCGTCGACATCGTCTTCGTTTGTCCGAAGCATTTCATCGCATCGCTCCATTACAGCGTCCATCGCAGCGAAAAACTTTTTATCCTGCGAGCGATCATTCAGGTCAAGCAGAATTTCCCACCACGTCGTCAACGACAGCAGAAAAGGACCAATCGGATGTTTGGGGTGACGCGCGTCGATCTGTTCGAACTGCTTGGTTGCGCCTTCGAAATCCAGATCATAAAGCATTGACAAACCGCGCTGAGCGGTGTCGCGGACAAACGGTTCCTCCAATACAGAGGCCGTTCCCGACAGTGTTGCCTGGCCGTGGGAGTCGTACGATACAACTGGAGCGCAAGCCAGCAGCAGCAGGAGAATCACAGATTGCCGACAGAATGCAATCAGTCCTCTGCGTACCCGCTGACAAGATGACCTTGATCCGCTAGTTAGGGAGATGTAGGACTTGCTGGACACTGCCGTCTTTTCTCAACCGATTTATCGCCAAAAACAGGCAAATGCCTGATCAGGACATACCAGCCCTGATACCGGTGAGAGCTTGCAAGGTTTATGCCGCAGCGGGAAACAACTACCGTTTGCTTATCGCGCGCGTACCCGAATAGGCAAGTGCAACCAACATGATCTTGGCGAGATCAATCGGCAGAAAATTCAACCAACCGGATTGAACAGAGCGCATCCAGGTTTCGTGACCAGCCGCAAAATGCAACCACGTAACACCGATAGAAAACAAGACAATCGAGCCGGCGATCATAGAAAGCGTGCTGCCTGCGAGCGTATTCCAGCGCCGGGAAATCATCCCAACCAGGAGAGCAACTACAGGATAAGCTAGAAGATAGCCAGCTGAAACGGCGCCGCTCAGATAGGCAACTCCGTATCCATCTCCTGCAAAAACAGGAATAAACAACCCGATCATCAAGTAGAGTGCCTGCGCGAGAAATCCGTTGCGCCAACCCAGGAAAAGTCCACTTCCATACACTGCAAGCGTCTGGAGTGTAATTGGCACCTCCCAAATGTAAATCCGAATCTGCGCACCCATCGCGGTGAGCAGGGCAAATCCGACCACCCCAGCAATCTGCAACAGGGCCGAAGCATTATCGGCCCGCAAGGCATCTATCCGCGAAATCCAATCGGAACGCAGGTGACGAACGGACAACGGTTGATCTGTAGAAACTTCCATCGGCTTTCTGAGCAAATTGGGATTGGATACCAGGGAAACTAAATCAGACTCCGGATAAATCCAGGTCCTCGTTATGCGGCATTCCTGTCCGTCAGACGGACGAAAAATGCCGGGGCCTTGAATATACGAACAAGATAGAATTGGGATGTCAGACGCTGAAAATCGACGTTTTTGCAAACAGGAATGCAATTGCCGTGTCGACCAAGTCCCTACAGGCCCCCTAGAGTAGGGTGTCGAGTAGGAGTACTCGGACCTTTGATTCTCCTATATCAGCAGGATTTTTACGTCAAGCGAATTGAGGCCTCACAGCCTACAGCCCACGCACCAACCAGATGGCGCCCTGACTTCTGCCATGACCAGTGATGTGATCATACTGATTATTCTCCTTCTGCAGCCGATCCGAAATCTTCGCGACTGTCTTCTCGGCAGCATCTTTGAGTGTGTTACAGTCTGCAGGTGGCAACGCCTTTAGCGCCAGGTACATTTCCTCTGAGCCTGTTCGGCTAATCGTTACGTGACCGTATTCGTGTTCAATCAGCTTCTTGATAAATGCTCGCCACTGTCGGCCAAGGTCTGTGTTCGTATTCTCACCCGACCAACGTGGCATTCGCACCACGATGTCCGTCTTTACGCCAACTGACGTAAGCGAGCACACGTTGCCGCGCTTCAGTGTCTCGTACCGGAAGGAAGACTGTGATGTCGTCGTTGCGTAGAAACGTTCCGAACCAGCTTCCGCGGGAGGTCCTTTTCGTTGCATTTCGGTAAGCAACTCTTCAGCGGTCGAGCCTCGCACGTCATAGTACGATCGATCAACATTGACCTCATGTCCGGAAAGAATGGTTTCCCAATCCGCCTGAGCAGACGATTCCGAAGACACACTGACGGCAAACAACAATAAGCCGACTACGCGGACGTAGCGACTGAATCGGCAAGTGAATCTTGCCGTGCAATTTCCTGCGGTTCGTAATTGAGGCGGGGTGTCAGCCACCGTTCTATCTCTGTTACCGAATAACCTTTTCGACCTGCATAATCTTCAACCTGATCACTCGCAATGAGGCCCAGATTGAAGTAATCGGCATCAGGATGCGCAAAGTAAAGTCCGCACACGGATGAGGTCGGATGCATCGCCAGGTGTTCGGTTAGTGAGATTCCCGTTGTCGCTTCAGCGTCCAGTAATTGCCAGATCGTTCGCTTTTCAGTGTGATCCGGTTGTGCAGGATAACCTGGCGCCGGACGGATGCCACGGTAATGCTCACGGACCAGCTCTTCGCTTGTGAAATCTTCGTCGATGGCGTATCCCCAGTGTTCGCGACGTACGCGTTCGTGGAGCCATTCTGTACTGGCCTCGACGAGGCGGTCAGCAAGTGCTTTGGCGAGGATCGAATTGTAATCGTCGTGATCCGCTTCGAAACGTTGCGTGATGGCATCAAGCCCAATGCCAGCAGTCACTGCGAACACTCCGATATAATCCTGCCGACCGGACTCCTCCGGTGCGACGAAATCAGCCAACGCGCGATTGCTTTTGTCGGACGCTTTTTGAGTTTGCTGTCGGAGCGAATGGAACCGGACCACTTCTGCACCGGATCCGTCGGGATCTTTAACGATGATGTCATCACCTGCTCCGGTCGCCGGATACAGCCCAAACGCGCCGCGAGCGATCAACGAACCATCCGCGATAAACTGGTCG
>CBDTVC010000447.1:0-3657 GCA_965363925.1 uncultured bacterium
GGTGGCTCTGTTGATTTCGCTGACCATCAGGCTGGCAATGCCAATGGGAGTTAGACAACCGAACACCCGGAATAGTCCCATCTGCTTCAAATTTTCAACTCCCTGACACAATTTCGCACGATTCAGTTACCCAAAGGTCGGCGGAAGAGCCAAGCTTCCTGGCGAGCGGAGCGCGAGAACCCTTTTCTCGTCATGACATCGTCGGTTTTCCGATGTCGCTGGATCTTTCCAATCGACGGTCCTTCTAGCGCCACTGCGGCCAGTCCTGCGGTCCTAGTTCGTCCCAATGGCTGAACGACGTATGCGCGCGTTGTCCATATTGACGATATTGGTCAGATTGTCCATTCTTCGGTTGTTTCCCGTGCCTCGATACCTCCTGCTCCTGCTATCCCTGCTAGTTGTCTCTGAAGTGACCGCGCAGGATTTGGTTCACGTCGAAGCGCCGGATTTTCCGGCCCTTCCGGTTTCCGTCCATGAACCGCTGCTGGGTGTGATAGATAATCACCTTGTTGTTCTCGGCGGATGGGCAATACCGGGCGACAGTGCTTCGTGGTCGAACACTGTATTTATTCTGAATGAGGATTCCGAGTCTTGGGTGCCCATAAGCGCGGGTGTGGAATCCGCGCTGCCCGATGCGGCGTCCATAGTAGCTGGTGATGCGTTGGTTCTCGTTGGCGGTCGAACCAATGGCGCATGGTCGCGGTCGACAACGATTCTCACTGGAGCGAGTCCGAATACGACGGCAACGAGGCTGCCGGATACACCAATTGTTCTCGAACGCCCGTCCGGAATGGCGGTCGGCAAAATAGTAACGGTCGTCGGATTTGTAGCAGACAACCCTGGTGAAGTTCGTCTCTACCGTATAGACGCCGTCGCACCCGATGCTGGATGGACGCTCGTCGAAACAGTGACGGTGGATAGCCGCGGAGAGTTACTGCTCGCTCAACAAAATGAAGGAGTTTTTGTATTTGTCAATCCCGATGACGGCAGTGAACTCGAAGTGCACCGTCATACCGAGGTTGAGGGTTGGATGGATCGGTCGGGAAGTACGGTCGACCCAATTGCCGCCATCACGATGGGCCAGGCACATATCGGGTTGCTGGCGCCCGGCATGGACAATGCCGGTACCGCTGGCCTCCGCGTTTTAGCCTACAGTACAATTACGGACGAATGGGCTGATGCTGGTCACTGGGCGAACTCATCAGACGAGTTTAGTGCCGTCGCGAACGGAGCGTCGATCATTGTGGCGCGGAGCTCGTTTGTTAATGGCGCACTCAACGTAACACGCGCAAGCTTTGAGGTTGGGAAGCGGCCGTTCTTCTGGCTCGACTATTTCATGGTCGGAGCATATCTGACCGCGATGATCATAATCGGGTTCTATTTTTCGCGCCGGGAAAATGGAACCGAGGACTTCTTCGTTGGCGGCCGCAAGATGCCCTGGTGGGCGGTCGGATTCAGCCTCTATGCGACGGGGACTAGTGCGATTAGCTTCATGGCCATCCCTGCCAAAGCGTATGCAACCGACTGGCTCTACCTGGCGCAGAACGCTATCGGCACCATTGCAATTATTCCGGTTGCGTTGGTCATTGTGCCGCTCATTCGAAGGCTTGCAATCACGTCGACGTACGAATATCTCGAGATGCGCTTTCACGTGATCATAAGGCTGATGGGCAGCGTACTCGCAATTGTGTATCAGCTCGGGGCGCGGATGAGTGTCGTGCTGTTCCTGCCCGCACTTGCACTTTCTGCAGTAACGGGTGTCGGGGTTGTTACAAGCATATTGTTTATGGGGCTAATCGCAACGCTCTACACGGTTCTTGGCGGCATCAAGGCTGTAATCTGGACGGATGTGGTTCAGGTCGTCGTCTTGCTTGGAGGAGCAATGCTGTGCCTCGGTATTATCATTTTTGGTGTGGACGGAGGAGTGAGCAGTTTGCTGTCGGTCGCTTCTGCGGATGCCAAGATGAATATGTTTGACTGGCGTCTGGACCTGACCATTCCTACGGTTTGGCTCTTCCTGATTCTGGCAACGACAGACACGATTACATGGCCGCGTGACCAGGTTATGGTCCAGCGGGTTCTTTCGACCAAGAGTGCAAAAGAAGCTGGCTTTTCCGTCTGGACACTCGCACTGATCGTGATTCCTGGTAGTGTGCTTTTCTTCTCGCTGGGTACTGCGCTGTACGGATTCTACAAGATCAATCCGGAGAAACTGAGTCCGCTCCTGAACCTGGACGCGACATTTCCATTCTTTATTGCGGCCGAGCTCCCTGCAGGTGTGGCTGGTCTTATTATCGCTGCTTTGTTCGCAGCATCGATGTCGACATTGGACAGTAGCATGAACAGTGTGTCCACCATCATTGTTGTCGACTTCTACAAGCGCTTCAAGAAGAAGGTGGAGGACGAGACGGCCTTACGACTTGCAAAGTGGATCACCGTTGTGACTGGCGTCTTTGGTACCCTGTTTGCGCTTGTATTGAGCCGCTACAGCCTTCCGTCTCTGTGGGATACATTCATCATGCTGACCGGTCTTCTAGGTGGTGGATTTGGAGGTGTGTATGCGCTGGGGATGTTTACGCGGCGTTCCAATTGGCAGGGCGCTTTGGTCGGGATTGTGAGTAGTATTTTTGTCACCCTGGCCGTACGCCAATACACCGATATTCACGTATTGCTGTATGCAGGCGTTGCGATCATTACGTGCATCACAGTCGGGTACCTGGTAAGCTTATTCTTCCCGAGGCCAGAAGGGCATCTTACAGGGTTGACTGTTTATAAACAGGACAGGGCGCCTAGGCCTTAATCTCGAAAGTGATCGTGAGAAAAGGAGTGTCGGATTTGCGTGTCGCCGAGTGATGCTTCGGTGCACGCGGTCCTGTTGTCGCCGGATAGGCCCGTTTATCAAGCGTCCGACATCGCTCCGGACGACAGCAGTGCCAAATCACAGTATTCGTCGCCACCATGTGGCTGAGTGAACGAACCCGATCCAATCTACTCTACTCTCGTTGTACGCCAATCCGCTCCCACGGCACTCGCTCAAATCCTGGAATTTGCTTGAACACTTCTGCGGAATCCGTCAGCGCATAGTTTTGCGCGTTCATATCGACAAACCCGGGATCTCCTCTCATCGTCCAGTTGTCATGTACGTCGATCTCGATCGTTGGATGATCAAGCCGTAGCACCTCGTCATAGTTCACGATCAAGTTCCGGGCAAAGACATTGCGCCGTGGCAACATGCCTTGATAAACAGGCCGACCGTTGCTGGCGGACAAGGCTTGTTCATCCGCAGTCAAATCAAAGAAGTCGACAAGTTCGGGATACCGTTCGCTATAAGGCGCTGCAGTAATGTTAATCATTTCCTTCAGGCGCTTGGGGAAGATGCCTCCTTCATTCCAGTAGCCCGGAATATTTGGAATCGCCCACGTAAACCACATCGACTTGATGTGCAACGCCGGACCAAATCCGTTCAGGAAAATGTTGTTGGTAATGTTATTGTCCGAGCCCGCGTTGCTGTAGACGGTACCATAACTGGCGACCCGGTCAAACACATTGCCGTAGATCTGAACGCCGCTTGTGCCGTCGTCGAGATAGACGCCCATGCCCATTCGGTCTTTGCGACCGATGTCGTGAAAGTAGTTGTACCTGACGATGTGCCCGCGC
>CBDTVC010000448.1:0-3635 GCA_965363925.1 uncultured bacterium
ATTGATCGACGCGGATGGCGTCCGGCCCGACAATTCGTAAAGATCACTTGAACCTGCGATGCGAGAAGCGAACTCACCGCTTGTGCCGAGATCCCCCCGCCAGAAGCGTCGCACTGCATCACGATATTTGCCGTTCCACTCGGCCCATTGCCACGGAAAGGAGCCGACCTGATATCCACCGGGTCCAACATCCCAAGGTTCCGCAATGAGTTTCACCTGACTAATAATTGGGTCTTGTTGGATCACCTGGAAAAACGACGACAGCATGTTAATGTCGAAAAGGTCGCGCGCCAACGCTGCCGCCAGATCAAATCGGAAACCATCAACATGCATCTCCGTGATCCAATATCGGAGACTGTCCATTATCAATTGGATAACATGCGGATTGCCTGGATCAAGTGTGTTGCCCGTACCGGTATAGTCCATCAGATAGCGCGGTGTCTCCGGATTTTCTTTGTAGTAGGAACGGTTGTCGATCCCACGGAATGAAAGCGTTGGCCCGAGATTGCTCCCTTCGCCAGTGTGGTTGTAGACGACATCGATGATGACCTCAAACCCTGCAGCATGTAACCCTCGGACCATCGACTTGAACTCAGACACAGCTTCGATTGGGCCCCGACTTGCATAGCTCGGCTCGGGTGCAAAAAACGAGAGCGTATTGTAGCCCCAGTAGTTGGTCAGGCCTTCCTTCCACAACCGATGGTCGTTTACTTTTGCGTGAACCGGAAGAAGCTGAATCGTCGTTACTCCTAGTTTTTTCAGGTGATCAACAATTGGTTCAGAAATCAAGCCGAGGTAGGTGCCTCTGTGCGCAGGCGCAACTTCAGGATGAAGCTTACTGATGCCTTTTACGTGTGTCTCATAAATGATTGTGTCTTCCCACGGCACGCACGGGGTTCTGTCTCCGACCCAGTTGAACCCACCATCGATCACGACACCCAGCGGCGAATAAGCCGCACTGTTAGATGTGGAGAAAGTGATGTCCGTGTCGTCGTGGTTCTTATTGTAGCCGAACAGGCTCTCGTCCCACTTCAGGCCCCGACCAATGGCTTTTGCGTACGGGTCGAGCAGGACTTTGTGCGGATTAAACCGATGGCCCGACTCAGGCTCATAGGGACCGTAGACACGATATCCGTACAGTTGTCCGGGAATCAGATTGCGCACGTAGCCGTGCCAGATGGGCCCCGTGCGATGCAGCAAGAGGAAAGACTCTGAAGGCTGTTCCGCTTCCGGCGAGTCGAACAAGACAACTTCAATCTGTTCAGCATGGTCTGAATAAACGGCAAAGTTTGTCCCGACTCCGTCCCAATTGGCACCAAGCGGATAGGGCTTACCAGGACGTACTCGCGCCGGTCGCTGTTCGTTGGATTCGTTCACGTAAGATGATGTGTTAGATACATGGTGGGACCCCAAAGCTAAGGAAGAAACAAGCAACGGTTCCGATTGCAAAGCGCCTGTAGTTCGTCGATTCGACGATTGGGTTGTACATTAAGGCTGCTGTCTGTCACCGACTGGATCACAAACAAAAGCTGATCATGCCTTGGCTCAAACCGACTGATTTCCGTCAATGGACTGAGGGAAATTCTGTTCAGGCCTATAATCGTCTGGGGTGTCACCTTAACAAACGAGGTGCGTGGTTTGCCGTCTGGGCCCCGAACGCCGACAGCGTTTCCGTTATTGGAGACTTCAACGCGTGGAACGAAAGCTCAGATATTCTGACAAAGGTCGACGAACAGTCAGGACTTTGGGAAATCTACGTTCGGAATGTAAAGGCCGGCGATCACTATAAGTACCGGATCGCAACGAATGGCGGATTCATCGACAAGACTGATCCATTTGGATTTCAATTGGAAGCCCCCGTCGATGGTGGTCATCCAGTCCATGGACTTTCGGCGATTGCAACCGATTTGTCGTACGAATGGCACGACCGAGATTGGATGTCGGGTCGAAAAGGGCCCGAGAGCCTGAAGCAACCCGTTGCCGCGTACGAGGTACATCTTGGATCCTGGCGAAAGAATGCGGATGGCTACTCGATGAGCTATCGGCAAATTGCAGAGCCGCTTGCTGATCACGTGTTGAATCTGGGTTTTACGCACGTCGAACTAATGCCCGTCATGGAGCACCCCTACTACGCTTCGTGGGGCTATCAGGTCGTTGGCTACTTTGCGCCTACGTGTCGGTATGGCTCACCTACCGACTTCATGTATCTGGTTGACTACCTGCACCAGCGTGGAATTGGTGTATTCCTGGACTGGGTTCCAGCACATTTTGCGACTGACCCTCAAGGGCTGGTCTACTTTGACGGCACTGCATTATTCGAATACGAAGACCCCGGGATGAGACACCATCCAGACTGGGGTACCTACGTTTTTGATTACGCAAAGCCGGGCGTCCAGAATTTTCTCATTTCGAACGCTCTGTATTGGCTCGACAAATATCATATCGACGGACTTCGCGTTGATGCCGTAGCGTCAATGCTGTATCGCGACTATTCGCGGCAGAACTGGACACCAAACATTTACGGCGGACGCGAAAATCTTGAAGCGATAGAACTGCTCCGACGAACAAATGCGGAAGCGTATCGACACTTCCCAACCGTGTCAATGATCGCCGAAGAATCAACGGCGTGGCCGGGCGTAACGAAGCCCACGTATGCAGACGGTTTGGGTTTTCTCTACAAGTGGAACATGGGCTGGATGCACGACACGCTACACTACATGCAGGAAGACCCAATTAATCGCCAGTATCATCATGATAGCCTCACATTCCCGCTGATTTATGCCTTCTCAGAACAGTACGTTTTGCCATTATCTCACGACGAGGTGGTACACGGCAAGGGCTCGTTGTGGGGCAAGATGCCTGGAGACCCGTGGCAAAAAGCTGCAAACCTAAGACTCCTTTTTGGCCATATGATCGGCCACCCGGGTAAGGTGTTGCTCTTCATGGGCACCGAGTTTGGGCAACCGTCTGAATGGAATGCGGATGGGGAATTGGAGTGGGACCTGCTCGACAATAAGGACCACGGCGGCGTCGCGGAATGGGTCAAAGACGTGTTGCACCTTTATCGATCAAAGTCACCGTTGTGGGTCGACGAACCGTCGACGTTCGAATGGGTGAGCCATGAAGACCGGATGACAAGCGTTATCACATATCGACGTTTCGACAAGAAAGTCGACTTGCTGTTTGTCTTCAACTTGACGCCCGTATCCCGCGAGCACTACCACGTCGGTGTATCGGGCAAAGGCAAGTGGGCCTGTATACTGAACAGTGACGAGGAACGATACGGAGGGACGGGACATCACCCGTCTCGAACAGTTATCGCAAAAAAACAGGCGGCAGACGGGCGCGATCATTCGTTGGACTTGACGCTCCCCCCTCTTGGAGTGCAGGTGTTCGAACGCCAAAAACGATAGCGATGTTGCCGCAATCCTGACCTACTCGAGGATTCTAAACAAGACCCGGACCTCGGGTTCGGCAACCCCACCCGATTCGATCGACAAGTTGTCGACCGGAATTCCGAGCGTGACCATTTCTGCCAGAACGGCCTCCGCGCGTGCGCGCTCCAAGCGCTGATTAACAACAGGTGAACCATCGGGGCTAGTAAAACCACGTACCACGACAACGAGCGGGATTCC
>CBDTVC010000449.1:0-3634 GCA_965363925.1 uncultured bacterium
TCGGCCATTCGATGGGTGGGAAGGTGGCTATGGAACTGTCGATCAGGAGGCCTGACTTGATTCGCAATCTAGTTGTCGTTGACATCGCGCCGGGGCCGGGTGTTCGCGGCCACGCCGAAATTCTCGTAGCCCTTGAGTCGGTGGGTCTTGACGAAGCAACGAGCAGGCGTGACGTTGACCAGCATCTGGCCAAGACGATTCTGTCTGCCCCGGTCCGCCAGTTCTTATTAAAGAACCTTCGATCGAATGGTGATGGGCGGTACGCCTGGAAGAACAATCTTCCGGTGCTCGTTGCGACCTACGACGCAATAAATCATCCTGTAACGGATGGTGTTTTTGACAAACCAACACTGTTCATAAGGGGCGGCAAATCCGACTACATCCGCTCAGAAGATTGGCCTGATATTATTGCGCGGTTTCCGAATGCACAACGGGTGGATCTGGAAAATGCGGGACATTGGGTACATGCAGAGGCGCCGGTCGAGTTCGCGGACGCTGTCAGCGCGTTTTTATCGGTGAACGATTTGTAGACTTGATCGTAGCATCCGGTCTGATTTCGCCCCCCGAAGCATTTTCGAAAAACGCTTGAAACGGATCGGTTTTTGAAATAGTCTTTGATTGCGTCCTTAGTAAATCTGGCAATCGGCCCGGTTTGCCCAATTTGTATCTTTTTGTCGCCAAAACGGCTTGCTTCCTTTGAAGCGAGCCGTTAGTCGTATTAGCTACGGTATCAATTTGAGTATGTCGAACACCCTCCAGCAGCTTAATCAAATCGCATCGCAGAGAATCCTCGTGCTTGATGGTGCCATGGGGACTATGATCCAGGGGCACAAACTCGAAGAAGAGGACTACCGAGGTGACCGCTTCAAAGACCATACGGTCCTGGTTAAGGGCAACAACGACCTTCTGAATTTGACCCAGCCCGCAATCATTGCGGATGTGCATCGCGCGTTCTTTGCAGCAGGATCGGATATCATTGAAACGAATACGTTCGCTTCGGGCAGACTGTCACAGGACGATTACGAACTGGGCGACCTTGCGTATGAAATCAGCTTGGAAGGAGCTCGAATTGCGCGAAAGGTAGCAGACGAGTTTAGCGCATCAACGCCAGACAAGCCTCGATTTGTTGCTGGTGCGATGGGACCCCTCACGAAGTCCCTGTCGATTTCGCCGGACGTATCTGATCCCGGCAAACGATCTGTTACGTGGGACGAAGTTGTGCATACTTATGCGGAGCAACTCCGTGGATTGATTGAAGGCGGAATACACATCGTTCTTGTCGAGACCGTCTTCGACACGCTCAATTGTAAGGCAGCGATCTTCGCGATCAATCAGGTTTTTGATGAGCTGAATGTTTCACTTCCCGTGATGATCTCGGGCACGATCGTCGACATGAGTGGCCGCACCTTGTCAGGCCAGACACCGGAGGCGTTTTGGTACTCAGTTTCACATGCTCCTAACCTCTTCAGCGTTGGATTGAACTGTGCGCTTGGCTCGGCACAGATGCGACCGTTTATCGAAGCGATTGCCGACGTTGCAAACATCCGGACAAGTCTTTATCCGAATGCTGGACTTCCAAATGAGTTTGGCGGATATGACGAAACGCCAGACTTCATGGCGTCCCAGGTCGATTCGTACGCGGCGGACGGATTTCTCAACATTGTTGGCGGTTGTTGTGGAACGACTCCAAAACACATTCGAGCAATCGCGGAGGCTGCGTGGCGTCATAAGCCGCGCGTCGTTCCGGAAATACCGGTCCGGATGCGGCTTTCCGGACTAGAGCCACTGGAGTTTCGGCCCGACCTGAACTTTGTCAATATTGGCGAGCGGACAAACGTAACGGGTTCGAAACGCTTTGCCCGACTGATTCGCGACGACGACTACGAAGCGGCGCTGGAAGTCGCTCGGCAGCAAGTGGAGAACGGTGCTCAACTCATTGACATCAACATGGACGAGGGGATGCTCGATTCCGAGCACGCCATGGTGAAGTTCCTACAGCTCAGCAGTGCAGAGCCGGATATTTCCCGGGTCCCCGTCGTCATCGACAGCTCAAAATGGTCTGTAATCGAGGCCGGTCTGAAGTGTCTGCAGGGTAAAGGGATTGTTAATTCGATCAGTCTGAAAGAAGGAGAGGAGTCATTCAAGAAACAGGCTCGGCTCGTTCGAATGTATGGTGCGGCCGTGATCGTTATGGCCTTCGACGAAGACGGCCAGGCGGATACGCTGGAGCGCCGAATCCAAATTTGCCATCGTGCCTATCGGATCCTCACCGAGGAGCTTGACTTTCCATCCGAAGACATTGTGTTCGACCCAAACATCTTTGCAACGGCGACCGGAATCGAAGGTCATAATCGCTACGGCCTTGAGTTTATTGAAGCGACTAAATGGATTAAGGCAAATCTTCCCAACGCGAAGATATCGGGTGGCGTTAGCAACCTTTCGTTTTCGTTTCGTGGGAATGACATTGTTCGCGAGGCGATGCACTCGGCCTTTCTGTATCGTGCCGTTGCTGCGGGAATGGACATGGGCATTGTGAACGCGGGACAGCTGGAGATCTACGGAGAGATCAAGCCGGATCTCCTGGAGGCCATTGAAGATGTCTTGCTTGATCGTCATGAAGACGCAACCGAGCGACTCGTTGAGATTGCCCAGAAGTACTCGGGTACTAAGAAGACTGTCGACCTGAAGGACCTGACGTGGCGTGAGAAGCCGATTGCTGAGCGGCTGACGCATGCACTTGTGAAAGGTATTGTTGAGTTTGCCGAGGTGGATGCTGAAGAAGCGCGTCAGTTTTTTGATCGTCCGCTCGATGTGATCGAAGGACCGCTGATGGATGGCATGGGCGTTGTGGGCAAGCTCTTCGGTGAAGGCAAAATGTTTTTGCCCCAGGTCGTAAAGAGCGCTCGCGTCATGAAGAAGGCCGTTGCCTATCTGATACCGTTCATCGAGCAGGCGCAGAAGGATTCCGGAGAAGCACCGACCAAGCGGACTCGAGTATTAATGGCAACGGTTAAAGGTGACGTGCACGACATCGGGAAGAACATTGTTGGCGTGGTACTCGGGTGCAACAACTACGAGGTAATCGATCTCGGCGTTATGGTGCCAGCGGCGCGAATCCTCGAAGAGGCAAAGAAGCACAATGTTGACGTTATCGGTCTCAGCGGTTTGATCACTCCGTCGCTTGATGAGATGGTGCATGTTGCGAAAGAAATGGAGCGGCAAGGTTTTGACAAGCCACTGCTGATTGGCGGGGCGACTACGTCGAAGGTCCATACAGCCGTAAAGATCGAACCACATTATTCCCACCCGGTTGTTCACGTACTGGATGCGTCCAAGAGCGTAACCGTAGTTAGCGAATTGCTGGGTGATGGGCGCGATGCGTTTGTTGGCGGAATCAGCGAAGAATACAAAGATGTGCGTCACGCGCACGAGCAGCGACAGAATCGAGCGAAGTACCTTTCGCTCTCCGAGGCGCGCAGCAACAAGCCCTTGTATGACTGGGGCAGTGTTCCGATTACGAAGCCCGCGTTTCTCGGTAAGAAGTCGTTGGACAGTATTCCACTAAGTGAAGTTCGAAAGTACATCGACTGGACGCCTTTCTTCCAAGCGTGGGAAATGAAAGGAAAGTATCCGA
>CBDTVC010000450.1:0-3614 GCA_965363925.1 uncultured bacterium
TCGTAAGCCAGAGCAGGCCATCGGGAGTCCGAATTCGGCATCGATTCTCGCAGGTCTGCTTTTGATAGTTCAGGCCGGTAGCAACACAAATCCTGCTAGCCCGCGAGATCAGGAGACCCTGCTGGATACTTCCGAAGTATTCGGGAACGATCACCGTCTCCAGATTCTCAATAGACAACTGCTTCAACACCGTTTGTGGAGTACTCCTGTTCGGGTGCGAAGATATTAAACGGTAATTTGCGATGTATCGACATGAGAGTTTTTCCACACTCGCTTAATCATCCGCAATGGCCAGACGACCCAGCCTCATACCTGATGTAGTCCTACAGAAACCGATCGGCGTTATTGCCCCTGCAAGTGCACCGCGAGATCCGGAATCGACGTCATTGGGGATTGACTATCTGCACAAACTGGGATTTTCTGTTGCCCAGTTTCGTCAGGATATCAAACCGCACGGATATCTTGCTGGAGATGATAAGTCGCGCGCGGATGAGTTAAATCACTTTCTGGGCAGGGACGACATCGACCTCATTTTTTGCCTCCGCGGTGGATACGGGACTCTTCGGATTCTCGATCACATCGATTATGAGATGGCGCGGCGCCACCCGAAATTATTGATTGGCTATTCAGACATTACTGCATTGCAATTAGCGCTGCTAGAAAAGAGCGGTTGGGTGTCAGTTTCCGGCCCGATGGTCGCGGTCGAATTCGCTGGCAACCAATCGTCGAACCAGAGTGCGTTTTGGGAGCTGTTAAGCGCCTCGCAAGGGCATAACATTGTATCACCGGCTGGAAAAGACCTCTGTGGATGGGTTGATGGACAAGTTGAAGGATCATTAATTGGCGGCAACCTATCGCTTGTCGCGAGTCTCGTCGGCACTCCCTACCTGCCCCCACTCAAAGGTTCGATTCTATTTCTGGAAGATATCGGAGAATCCGCTTATCAGGTTGATGGTATGCTGGCTCAGTTGAAACTCAGCGGCATGCTTGATGAACTCGGAGGCGTACTAATCGGAGCACTTACCGACTCCGAATCCCCACCTGGAAAACCGACGCTCGAAATGAACGAGGTCCTTCGTCACTATTTTGACGGGCTTGGCATTCCAGTCGCCGACGGGCTCGACTACGGGCACTTTCCGGTAAAAAATGCGATTCCGATCGGGCTCCGGGCGCGTTTTGTGGTAAAGGACTCCCTTGCAAGCCTTACTTTAACAGAGCCTCTCTGGCCGCCGTTTATTGCAACGGACTCACTGTGACGTCGGAACTAGTTGCGCGTTTGCGCCTGTTCCAATCCCGCGACCACAGCATGAATCCACCCGTTTCGTGACCAGTACAAAACGTATTTAACTGGACTATTCTTAATGAAACTTGCCGTGTTCGCCTCTGGGGGCGGAAGCAATTTTGAAGCACTTTGTACTGCTGTAGAGAATGGAGAGTTGAACGCGGAAGTTGCACTCTGCATTAGTGACCGGCCTTCGGCGGGCGTGCTGGACCTGGCAAATAGTCGCTCCATAACGACAGCTGTAGTCAAACCACGTGACTATCCCGACGCGTCGGGCTTTGGTGCCGCGCTCGTTTCCATTCTCGACTCGAGCGATATCGATTTCATCGTCCTCGCTGGTTACCTAAGGAAAATACCGGATGTTGTTGTGCAGCAGTTTCTTGGGCGGCTAATTAACATCCACCCATCCCTACTTCCTGCGTTTGGCGGAAAGGGCATGTATGGAAGACGTGTTCATCAGGCCGTCCTCGACTACGGATCAAAATGGACCGGTGCTACGGTTCACCTGGTTGATACTGAGTATGACACTGGTCCTGTGGTTCTACAAGGCATTGTCCCAGTTCACGATGGGGACACGGCAGAAATTCTTGCGGAGCGAGTTCTGGCCGTCGAGCATAGAATATTGCCAGAAGCGGTCCAACTTTTTGCAGACAATCGGCTTTCGATCACTGGAAGAAATGTTATCGTAGGACCATAGAGGATTGGCACACAGCCAGACCCTTCTTGCTCCCGCACTTTACTCTATTTACAACTCTAACGCTGGACGCTGCTATGATTGAGGTAAAGAACCTCCCCGCACCCTCTGACTTTCAACCAATTCGCCGGGCACTCCTCTCAGTCTTTGACAAGACAGGAGTTGTCGAATTTGCACGCCGCCTTTCCACGCTCGGAGTCGAGTTGGTATCAACCGGTGGTACAGCCAAGCTCCTGCAGGCAGAAGGCATTTCGGTGTCCGACGTCTCGTCCCTCACAGGCTATCCGGAAATTCTGGGAGGAAGAGTCAAAACGCTGCACCCGGCGGTACATGGCGGATTGCTTGCCCGAAGAAACGATCCCGAGGACCTGAGAGAACTTGAGGCCCACTCAATCCAGACCGTTGATCTCGTAGTTACCAACCTGTATCCATTTGCCCAGACGGTCGCAAAGCCAGGAGTAACGATGGCGGAAGCCATTGAGAATATCGACATTGGCGGTCCAACGATGATTCGAGCTGCCGCAAAGAACCATTTCTTTGTGAGTGTCATTACGTCGCCCGAGGACTACGACGAGGTAGCGAGGTCACTTGAGCAGAATGATTCTGCGGTCCCGCTCAGCCTTCGCCAAAGTTTGGCCCATAAAGCGTTTACTCGAACGGCGGCGTACGACCAACATGTGGCTCAATATTTTACATCTGTCGAAAGCGGGTCAACCCAGGCCAATAGCCACCCCGACAGTCTTTCGATTTCCCTTCCGCGATCCGAGTCATTGCGATATGGTGAAAATCCCCACCAAAACGCCTCACTATATGGGACCCCCGAGTCTCTTTATCGGAAATTGCACGGGAAAGACCTGTCGTTCAATAATTTGCTTGACCTCAGCGCTGCTGTCCAGCTTATTGACGAATTCACCGATTCAGGGCCTACGGTTGCGATACTCAAGCACACCAACCCGTGCGGAGTAGCATCACGTGCGAATCTTCTTGAAGCCCATGCCGCAGCGTTTGCAACCGATCGACAATCCCCCTTTGGCGGCATCGTTGTGGTAAACAGGAAATTGGATTTGGATACGGCGAAGGCGATTGACGCAATATTCACGGAAATCATTATTGCTCCGGCTTTTGACGACGACGCGCTTGAATTCCTTCAGCGGAAGAAGAACCGCCGTCTCATCGAAAACCTCGTCGGAACCGATGGCTACCAGCTGCCAGATATACGAACTGTATTAGACTGCATCCTGGTGCAGGACCGGGACAAGACCCTCCAGTCGCCAGCGACGTTGCGGGAACGATTCACCGTTGCGACGGAACGAGAACCCACCGAAAAAGAATGGATTGACCTGGATTTCGCGTGGCGCGTTGTGAAAAACGTCAAAAGCAACGCGATCGTGTATGCGAAGGACGGCGCCACTCTCGGGGTTGGCGCGGGCCAGATGTCAAGAATTGATTCCTCCGAAATTGCAGTTTCGAAGAGCTCAAAATCTGAATTGAGCCTTGCCGGTTCGGTCGTAGCCTCTGACGCTTTTTTCCCTTTTGCGGACGGACTGGCCGCTGCTGTTGACGTCGGAGCCACGGCGGCGATCCAGCCGGGGGGCTCGGTGCGGGACAAAGAAGTAATTAAATACGCGAACAAAGCGG
>CBDTVC010000451.1:0-3613 GCA_965363925.1 uncultured bacterium
CCGCTCGAATGACGATCAACCACCAACGCCCTAACCAGCCACTCTTGTCAAGGCTCCGATTACATCGCTTTTGGTGATAATTTCCATCGTTCCATCCGCCTTCTTCACAAGCACAGCACCCAGAGTCGACTCAAGGTGATCAGACAATTGACTCAAGGTAACATCTTGTGGCAGAACCGGTAACGGCGCGCCCATTATTTCACCAACGGGCTTTCCACTTCCAGTCGGGTCGCTGACCAGGATATTGAGAAGTCCACTCTCAGTAACGGTACCAACGAGTTCCCCGTCCTCGATAACCGGGACCTGCGAAATTCCGTATTCCGTCATCGTAGCGACGACCTCGCCGATCGATTGTGATCGATTTACAAACGCGACGTGTCGCTTCGACGGCCGCCCCTTCAGAATAGACGCCGCCGTTACATTAGACTGGGATTCCAGGAATCCGTGTCCACGCATCCAATTGTCGTTGTATGTTTTTGACAAGTATCTGAAACCAGAATCCGGAAGCAAGACTACCGCGACGGTATCCGGACTGAGTTCACTGGCGTGTGCTTCCAACCATTGCAGGGCACCAGCCGCTGCCATTCCACAGGACTGCCCCACAAACATACCCTCGTCCCTTGAAAGACGACGCGTCATCTGCATTGACTCGCGATCGGACACACGAACAAAGTCATCGATCAGCGAAAAATCCATGTTACCCGCCAGGATGTCTTCGCCAACTCCCTCAGTCAAGTAGGGATAGATCTCCTTCTCGTCAAACTCACCCGTGTGAAAGTATTTGTAATAGACCGAACCGTACGGATCGACACCGATCGTCTTAAGTGACTGCTTCTTCTCCTTCAAGTACTTCGTCGTTCCTGAAATTGTGCCCCCCGTTCCTGCTCCGGCAAAGAAGTGAGTGATTTTCCCATCCGTATCGTCCCACAACTCTGGTCCCGTTGACTCGTAGTGAGCAACAGCATTGGCCGGGTTGTCGTATTGATTCAAGTGTACGGCGTTTGCAATCTCCTTGGATAGCCTGGAAGCGACCGAATAATAGGAGCGCGGATCATCAGGCGCAACGTGGGTTGGGCACACGTGCACCTCAGCACCCAATGCTCTCAGCACATCTACCTTTTCCTGACTCTGCTTATCGGTAGTCGTAAAGATGCACCGGTAGCCGAGCGCAATGCCCGCAAGGGCTAGTCCCGCGCCGGTATTCCCGCTTGTGCACTCAATAATTGTCCCGCCAGGTTTTAATCGACCGTCCTGCTCTGCCGCCCGGACCATGCTGATACCTATGCGATCTTTAACAGAGCCGCCGGGATTGGTCAACTCCAATTTCGCCAAGACAGTGAATGGCAGATCAGCCGCAACCCGATTCAATTTAACGAGAGGCGTCTTTCCGATGGTTCCGAGAATGTTGTTATGCCACATAGCTTCTTTATCCGCTTATTTCTTGATCTACTTGTCTAATTGCCGTCGAAATGGAGCGGATTGATTACCGCTTTCTTGTGATCTGCACGGGTTTGATCTGAATGAATTTCGGCTGACGGCTATATTAGCCTCGATAGACAAAGCCGTGCGATGAAAAAGCTCACAGATTCTAATTGAGTAATGGCAAATGGCCAAAAGGCCCGCCGTCTGACCGGGCTTGCACAGTGAAAATAGTGAATTACGACCTCGCGAAGGATGCCACCACAAACTCAGCCACCGATTGCCCTCGAACAGGAGATCCTTGTAGCCACATTTGATACGGCGGGAGGCGCGACGTATAGAAACGACGCTTGGACAACCATCCTTGGAGCCGGCGATCGACCGTGGAAGCGCCTATCTGACCAGGAGCAGGGACTCGTGACTACATTCATGAGCGAGGCTGCACGAGGTTCACTTGTAACCAATGAGTTGTTCATGATTCGGGTTCCGAACTGGGACCAGCCGTTACCGGTTCTCCTGAACTTCATCCCCGTGATCCTGCCAAATAGCAATGGCCAAGACACTGTTGCAGCGGTGAACATTACCGGCGAGGTCCTGTCTGAACCAACAACGTGGATGAGCAGCCAGACGCAACGGAACCGCCTCGAAACGTTGGGGCGAATGACGATGGGAATTGCTCATGACTTCAACAACTTGTTGAGCGGAATCATCGGCCACATTGAACTGCTGCAAGGTACTCACGGCGTACGGGACTCAGAGGCGTCTTCGCACATTACCACTATCGAAAAGGCGGCGCTTGATGGTGCAGCTCTGATACTCAAGATCCAGCAATACATTCGAGACGAAAAGCAGACCGCATTTGAGTCGGTGGATCTCAACGAGGTCATCGAAGATTCGGTTACGCTTACTAAGCCCTATTGGTACAATGAACCGCGACGCCAAGGCATTGCGATCACAACCACTTGTACGTTGCAAAAGGTGCCACCAATCCTCGGTGCAGCATCTGAGCTCCGGGACGTCTTCGTAAATATGATCCTTAATGCTGTCCAAGCAATGCCGAGGGGAGGTGAAATAAGTATTTCATCCTCGATTAGCGGAGCGCAAATTGTCCAGGTAGACATTCAGGATTCCGGAACAGGAATGACGGATCGTGTTCGATCACGAATCTTTGAGCCGCTCTTCACGACCAAGGGCAAGACGGGAACAGGCATGGGCTTGGCCGTTTGCTATGGAACCGTCCAGGAGCACAACGGAGACATCGAAGTCAGGACTGACCTTGGGTTCGGAACGAGGTTTCGATTGACATTTCCTGCTGCCGATGACCTTCCAGCGAACAAGAATGAATCGCACGAAGATCAGGAGCTGGAAACCGTACAGATTCTCGTTGTTGATGACGAACCGATGGTGCGATCAGTCTTGGCCAAACTTCTTCAACTAAGTGGCCACAAGGTAACGCAGGCTGGCTCCGGAGCCGAGGCACTGTCCATTCTTGAATCCGATTCGTTTGATCTTGTGTTTACGGATCAAGGAATGCCGGAAATGAATGGCAGACACCTTGCAGGGCAAATCCGCAAGACCCATAAGCGAATCCCGATCATACTGCTTACTGGTGATACTGAAGCGGGTGTTGCTGATGACACGATAAGCCTCGTCCTGACGAAGCCGTTTAAGCGTAAAGACCTCGAAGCGGCCATCAGCCAATTAATCCACGGCAGCGGCAACTGAATCGTACCTGACAAGTTGCATTTGAACGCATAAGCGCAAGATCAGGACGGGTACATCCACTCTACGAGCAGGACAGCGCGAAGGCAGGTCGTTGGGGTGTTTCTGTGAGCGGCCACCCTTGACTCAGCGCTGTACCAAACACCGTGCACTCCGTTCAGAACTAACACGCTGGAAGCATTCATCGGAGGCGATCCCAAGGTAAGAGCGACACAATGTCAGACTTTTCCTTTGGCCTGGTTTTTGACCTGTCAAATTCTCTTACATTAGTCAGGATTGACGCCCACCTGTACACAGATTTGCCCGAGGCATGACGAACAACGACTGGATGCTATTGACTGAAGACGAAGGGACTGAGCAGAGTATTCCGCTGCCAACTCCGGATGAAGAGAAAGAGATGAGCACGTCCAACGTGCCCTCTGTCCTTCCCGTTTTGGCGTTACGAAACACTGTGCTTTTTCCAGGCGTCGTC
>CBDTVC010000452.1:0-3599 GCA_965363925.1 uncultured bacterium
ACGTCTCCTATCCGAGCGCGGCAGACCGACAGGCAGCCGTGGCAAAGGGAGTCGATCCTGGCGGCGCGATCATGATCCACGGACAACGCAATAGATCAGGCGGTATTTGATCTGACAACGCCGGTCACGATTGTTAAACCTGACACCGAGGGTCGTTTTCAAACGATTACGGTGGTAAATCAGGATCACTACATGCAAAAAGTGATCTACGATCCGGGCAGATACACGCTCACCCAGGAGGAGATGGGAACGCGATACGTCTGGTTGAATGTCCGCACACTTGTAGATCCCAATGACCCTGAAGACCTAGCTGAATTGCATCGTATTCAGGATCAACTAGAGATCATTCAGGAAAGCCCGGGAGAGTTGGATCTGCCCGCCTGGGATCGGGACTCACTAGCTGGCCTACGCAAAGCGATCAGCACGATTGGACCTTGGGTACCGGATAATAGCGGCATGTTTGGAAAGTCCGATGAAGTCGATCCGGTTCGCCATTTTCTTGCTACGGCTGTTGGTCCAGGCGGAAACAAGCCCGAGGATGCCATCTATCTAAATAGGACGCCCGACAAACGAGACGGGAAAACGGCATACACATTGACGCTCGACGAGGTACCTGTTGATGGATTTTGGTCTATCTCTCTGTACAACGAGGATGGTTACTTCGAAGCACCCGCTGAAGCGGCGTCTACCAATAGCCAGATAGCACAGAAAAACGACGACGGTTCGACCACTATTCATTTCGGCGGTGACAGTTCTGCAAGCAACTATTTACGAATCATGCCCGGTTGGAGCTACATGGTTCGGCTCTACCGACCAAGGCAAGCGATACTCGACGGGTCGTGGGTGTTTCCCGAGGCCAAACCGGTCGAATAAGTCGATGAAGAAAAAAGTGCACCGCAGCACAGGAGACTTCGGTATGTATCGTTCAATGTTGGATCGAAAAGGTACCAGTTACCTCATACGTGAAATCTGTTCAGAAAGTTAAAGACATTGTTGCGGACAAGACACCACCTTCGAATCGGCGTTTAGCCGCGAACTCTTCGACGTATTTCAATTCCCAGCTAGCCTTTTTCCCAAATACAGTGGTGTTGCTATAGGTAAAGATTGGCCCAATTCCAACAACACGCGCCTTTAATGTCGATGTTCCAAGCGCGGTGCGCATACTGTCGGCTCCCGTACCGCTATCGTCGCTAAGCTGCTGGTAGTAGTACCCGGACAGGCCGTAGGCAAGACCCGACGAATTGTGTCTCGTCATTGCCGCTTCAACAATGAGTGCCGGCGCAGTCTGATAGTCAGTGGCACCATTCTTTTCGCTGAACAACAGGCTTGTACTTACGGAAAATTCTTTTCCAGCCTTCGGATCAAAATAGGTCGCGGCTACAAAGGGTTGAAGCGACCAAACATTCTTGCCGTTGCTTAGTATGTCAATCGTTCCGGTTGTCGGATTTGCCGTCGCCGTACTATAACTACCGGTCGGTACGTAAACGCTAACTCCAGAACTGTAATGCTTGTTACCGTCGTGCCAACCCACCATACCAGTTACTGCTATATCCCCAATTCCACCGGTGCTGTCTTCAATAGCGCGGCCGTCTATGGGCGGCGTGATGCCGATAAAGTCGATGTCGGCATTCAAAAGAGGGATTGAGACATTGATAGCTGGGGATCCACCCCATAGTTGAGTGTCAAAAACAAAAGTTTGATTTAGTTTTAAGAGTTTGAGACTTAGGTCTGTCTTCGCCAGAATCGGTTGGCCGCCAATTGACACACCTTCGACGCTACTACCCATGTATATCGCGTCCGTGCTCAAATAATATCCTGGCCCCGGAACAATTCCGGCGAAAGTGTCTCGTGACCCCAGCCAATAAGCGCTGATTCCACCTTCGACCGCCTGCGCCGCTCGTGGTAATACAAAGGTGACAGCAAGGATTACCGAGACAATAGAAGAAAAAAACCTGTGAGATCGCATGTACATCCTCAGTTGTCCGTGCTTCGCGCCTAGTTGCCGCTCAACGATGGCCTTGGGTCTGGCTCAGGCGCGCTAAACGTCTTGCGCAGCTTTACCGTGCGCGCGTTTGGCTCGTACCAACCGTTCGTTTCCAGCCCGCCATCGGGTGCACTCTCGCCTACTGGGTCGACACCTTTAGAAATCATCATGTCTTTCGGAATATGATTGTAGTACGGCGCCCGGTGAATATAGTTGCCGATATCAACTTCATCGCCTCCGTCCGTAAAGCTGAGCATCCAGCTCATCGGTGTACGTCCGGAATGATAGTGAGTCATCGCGGCAACCTGCATAAAGGTTACCCCGTACTTTTCGGCAACCAAGCCACGCCCATCAACGACATCGATTGGGTGAGAATGAGAGTGTGCTCCGACCCAGATATCGATCGCGGGACGTCCGTAGGTCTCCTCGAACTCTTCAAGGAATGTCTCGAACGGACCAGGATCCTCATCCGTTGACATGGTGTACTTGAAGTTCTCAGGATCGGAATCTTCAATAATATAGTAGAGATAACTGGCGCCTTCGAAATCCCCCGTATTATTGGCATGAATGCCTTCTCCGCCATTGGGCGTTGAAATCGTTGTCGTATTACGAAGAACATGATGATGTGCCGTGATGATGATCTTGTCCCTGTTGGCCAGAACCTGTTCTTTCCACCAATTAAATGTTTCGCGCGTCACGGCGCCGGCAGGAAAGCCGCCTGGGAGATTGTCGGTACTATTGCCTCGACCCACAGGAATTGGCGCAGAGTTTTGATCGGCTAACATCAGGATTAAGACATTGCCGGCCTCAATTTTATAACGCTCCCAGTTTCCTTCAGGCTTGAAGCGACGGTTTTCCGTATTGACGCCCGAGTGCTCGGTGTTCTCGCCCATCGGGTCTGCCCATTTCTGAAACCGGCTTCCGAGGCCGGTATCGTAATAGCTACCGTCGTGATTTCCGGCAAGCGTGAATATATCCTCGCGTCGATGATCGTTTAGCGCTTTAAACTGATCAACGAAAACTATTCCTTCACCGTCATTGGGCGGAAACTGACTCGACGTCAAGTCACCCGCCAAAATCATAAGATCCCAATCGAAAGCAGGCGGAATTCCTGCTGCCTTCGCTTCATATTCAGGCAGAAATGACCAGAACCCTTCGGACTGACGAAATGCCAGTCGCATGGGCTCTACGCCGTGCAATGTATCTACAGTGACATGCGGGTCGCTACCGGCCCAAATATTGAACTTGCTACCGTCTTCCTGCGCAACCGAAACTGATGTGCAGAAAATCGTGAGTGCCGCGACGCCCAAGACTCGCCCAATTAGGCCAGTTATCGAAGTGTCTTCTCGTTTCATTTTCCATTTTCTCCGTAGTCGTGACTCAAATCGCCTATCGTGAATCGTCATAATTCTCCGACTAGCCACGGCACGACATAGTTTGATCAATAGTGTCGAGCATACAGTAGATCGGCTACGGTCGAAGCCGCCTCTAGGCACGATCGATTACGACAAGAAAGATTCTCAAAGCAGAGCCTTGAACAACAAATACGGAGAAAACAATCCTTAGGGTGAGTGACAAGAATGGGTCAGGACTTTCCGTTCCGGTCTCAGGGCCA
>CBDTVC010000453.1:0-3595 GCA_965363925.1 uncultured bacterium
CGATCAGATTCGACAAGAAAGCTTTGACGTGACGTTCTCGCCATCTGTTCTCGGGGTACAGCACACGCTACTCGAAGGAATTGAGCTAGGGCGCCAGGAATGGGAGCAGTTGAGCCCGCTTGCACAGAATAGTTCGCGATGGAAGGTTGCCCCGGATGCGAAGATCCTTGCGACCTCTACCGTACGTGGTATAGACATTGCGACGCCCGTAATGCTGTCACTACAGCGAGCAGGATCGAGAAGTATTGCTTTGTTGGCAAACGGATTTTGGAAGTGGCGGAACGTAGCTGAAGATATCGACGACCTTTCCTCAACTTATCCGACACTAATTGAGAACGCGATCCAGTGGCTTACGGCGGCAGAAGACGACAGACCGGTTCGCGTTTCTCCGTCCTCGACCGTCTTCGCAGAATCTGATCGGATACGTTTTTCAGGTCAAGTGTATGACGATTCGAACGCTCCAATTTCGGACGCGGCAGTCACAATTGACGTTAAGGCACCGGACGGTCGAAGCATCCCGCTAAATATGGAGTCATCCGGAAACGGTCGTTACGTCCTCGATTCTCCCCCTCTGCCGGCTGGCAATTATACCTACGTTGCATCCGGGGATCGCAGTGGGGTGCCGTTGGGGACTGACAGTGGGTCGTTTGCCGTGGGTGCCTTGGCTCTTGAATTCCGGGAAACCCGTGCCAATCCCGTCCTGATGAGACAAATTGCCGATCGTTCCGGTGGTGTCGCAATTCCTTCGAGCCAAATCGGCGATCTTGGTTCAATACTTCGTGCTAACGAGACTTTTGCGGCAAAAACAGAAACAATTGAGCGGGACACCGAGTTGTGGCGGAGACTCGTTTTCCTCCTTGCGATTTTGCTGCTACTCACTACTGAGTGGTTTTTGAGAAAGCGTGGCGGCCTGGTTTGATGCGCCGGCGGATCTTCCGTGTGCAGCGCTTTGTTTCATTACCACGGGCACAAGGAAATCCATACATGGGATCAGAACTTACCAGCTCAAACCCTCGCGACTCCTACGAGTTCTTTCTGAGTGAGAGGAGCGGAATACCCTTCGATCAACTCGCTGCTTTCTCCCAGCCTTTGCTGGAGCTGTTCGATGTGGACCCTCATCACTGGGAGTTACCGAGGGACGTACCGGCAGAACCTGAACTGCTCGACTCCTACTCCTCTGCCCTGGCAGCAGCTGAAGTCTTTTGGAGCTTCTTCACACTTGACGTGGATGTCCGCAAGAAATTCGTTCCAGAATTGCGGGCCTACTTCATCGGCCCAGAGCCCGCACCACACGAAATTGCCGATTTTACCCTACTGATCAGCTGTATGGAAGCACAGTGGCTCAAGGTTACCGGCGGACGATCAGTGCCAACTCCGACCAATAATCCGCTTGATCTCCCGATTGAGGAGGATGCGGAATCGAGTCAATTGGAGACGCTCGCGCTTTTTGGCGAGCCCTTGATGGAGGACCTCAGTTGCCTTGCGGATCCAGATTCGCTAGAGTCGGTGATGCAGCGCATCAACGCATATTGGCAGTTGGCCCACACCAGCGAACCGGAGTTTGAACAAGCGCTGCGTAACCTGGTGAGACGATTTGCCAACGGTGTCCAGCCGAAAAGCGAAGTCAAAGCAGAGGCCTTGCGGATGGTTGAGCGCTACAATCTGCTGTTTAGAGACGACGAAGACGGACGAAACCACTAGAAAGTCCAGAGCAGGTAGAATGGAAACAGCAACGCCAGAACAAACCGTCCTCCGCGACGACAGAGGTAGTCTCTCAGAACTGCTTGTCGCCGTTAGAAGACACCTACACCAAAACCCCGAAATTGGGTGCCATGAGTTCAAGACGGCGGATTATATCCGGAACGTCCTTGAATCGAATGGGCTTTCGGTCTCCGGCCCTATTGCTGGCACAGGTCTCTACGTGGATATCGTCGGCGGGACGCCGGGGCCAATAATCGCGTATCGTGCAGACATTGATGCGCTTCCGATACAGGATCACAAGGAAGTCGCCTATAAATCGTCGGTCGCCGATGTTGCGCATTTGTGTGGTCATGATGCTCACAGCGCCGTTGCAATTGGAGTAGCACTTTTACTGGACAAGACCCGCGACCGCTTTGGCGGTACAGTTCGCGTTTTTTTTCAGCCAAATGAAGAAGGAATGCCATCCGGCGCGCCGGAGATGATCAAAGGCGGCGTCCTAGACGGCGTCGTTGCCGCTTACGCAATACACGTTGACCCAACACTTCCGGTAGGAAGCTTTGGCATGGTTCGAGGAGCCGCAACCGCCGCAGCTGATAAATTTGAGGTTAGGGTAAAGGCACCGAGCAGCGGGCACTCAGCCAGACCACACCAAACCGTTGACACCGTTTGGATCGCAACACAGGTTGCTCAAGCTTATTACCAGCTAGTTGGTCGGATTACCGACTCTCGCAACCCGGCGGTTCTTACCATCTGCCGCTTTGAAGGCGGCCCGGCGTTCAATGTGATCCCGCAGGAAGTTTCGTTCGGCGGCACGCTTCGATCCACCAATTCCGCTGATCGCAGCTTTCTAAAGACCCGTCTTTTAGCGATCGCAGAAGGCTTTGCCCAGATGCACAACACCACCGTCGACATCGATTATCTCGATGGCGCCCCACCAGTCCAGAATGATCCGACGCTCATTGACAGGGCTTCAATAATCGCAACAAAACTGTTTGGAGAAGCTGCTGCGGTCGCGATTCCGGTACCAAGTATGGGCGCTGAGGACTTTGCGTATTATCTTGAGAAGGTTGAGGGTGCTTTAATCCGGGTGGGCACCTCATCGTCGCCTGAAACATCGTACGCCCTTCATGACGCAAATTTCGACATCGACGAAGAATCACTCTTGCCGGCAGCTCAATTGATGTCGGGAATTCTGATCAATCATTTGAAGTCGATCGTGTAGTTGATCCATCTGAATCAGCCGATTTGCGACGAACTGCTGTCTGTTCATGCGACTAGTCGCCCTACTTTTTTTGCTGTTTCTGACACCGGTAACCCAAGCCGCTGGACAGGTTCAAGACGATTTTTCGGACGGCGACTTTACCACGAACCCGTCGTGGTCTGGTGAAACAGGCCTTTGGTCTGTTGTGCCATTCGGAACCGACTCTGCCGTTCAATTGAGCGGTACCGCCGCGTCAGACACCGCATGGCTGTCGACACCAAGCTCGGTCGCATACGGTACCTGGCGAATCGCTGTACGCTATGAGGGAGGGCGACTTTCAAACTTCAATCAAATTCGCGTCTTTCTGGCCTCATCGGGTGCGGATCTTTCACAATTGGTGGACGGCTACCAAGTCCAGCTCGGAACGAATGACAGAAACATCCGCCTATACCGGCTTGATACGGGCGCGTCGGGTGGACGCCTGCTGCTGGCCAGCTCTGTCAATGACGTTCTAGACGCAGACGATGCAACCATTCAACTCGAGATTTCCCGGTCACAAACAAACGACTGGACCGTGTTTGCGAATGCCGTAACCGTGCTGACACACACAGAGTCCGACAATGTCGTCGGCACCAGCGGTCACTTTGGGGTTTGGGTCAAACATTCAGCATCGCGAAATCAGCACTACTTTTT
>CBDTVC010000454.1:0-3593 GCA_965363925.1 uncultured bacterium
ACAGTGCTCGAGTGCTGTATCTTGACAATCACCTCCTTGTCGTTGCGAAAAGCGGCGGGCAGCTTGTTCAAGGGGATCGTACTGGTGATGTTGACCTTCTTACGGACGCAAAGCAGTTCTTGAAGGAGAAGTTCAACAAACCTGGTAACGTATTCGTTGGCTTGGTACACCGTCTTGATCGACCTGCGTCGGGAGTGGTCGTGTTGGCTCGGACTTCCAAGTCCGCTGAAAGGCTTTCAAAGCAATTTCGGGAACGCACTGTGACGAAGATCTACCTTGCACTGACTGAAGGAAGACAATCCGGAGCCGGAGAGTGTACCTCATACATTTCAAAGATCGACGGGCGGCCCAAACTTGTTTCAAAGGGAAGTCAAGGCGCCAAACTCGCGCGGTTGAAATGGCAGGCAAGGTCGCTCTCTCGCAGTCAGTCCGTTTTTCGAGTTGATCTTGAAACAGGCCGTCCGCATCAGATTCGCCTACAGCTGGCGGACATTGGCCACCCGATAGTCGGCGACCTTCGACACGGGGCAACAACCGAGTTTGATGGCAGAAATCTGGCATTGCATTCCAGTCGGTTGGATTTCGATCACCCGACAACCCGGGAGCGACTGAGCTTTGTCGATCTACCGGCGGACTGGTCGGCGGAAGCACTTCGGGTTGCCTCGGACCTTTTGGGATTGCGGTCGAATCGGAGCAGTGCTTAACTTATGGCATCATTGCCTTTGGTTTGAGTCAAGGTGAGTGATTAGCTTGCAAGCGGGGTTAGTGGGATACGCACCCCCGGGCAACAACCATATTCCAAACGCAATGAATGCGTGTCGCGATGCTTTTCGTAACCTCGATTGACGTGCCTAAATTGGCACGAGTGCCGCGCAATGAATCCACGATCAATCGCTGCCTTACGTACAGCCGTAGCAATCGTACCCGGCACGCCCGTACTGGAGATCGGACTTGGATCGGGCGAACTTGCTCGAGCAATGATTGAGCTCGGGATCAATTACTTCGTCCTCGAGAACGATGATCTCGTGGTCGCGCAGATTGGTTTGTCAGCGATAGAATCCTCGATCGAACTTCAACGTCTTTCGTTTGAGTGCGGCACAATTGATTCTGCCGGCAAAAGGTTCGAATGGGCGTTCGTTCTCGAAGGGGATTCACCTGCAGGATTTGAGTCGTGTTCGATTGGACTCGTCTCGGAGATTGTCCGTACCGTCAACACTGGCGGTTGGATCTGGGTGGCGTTTCGTCCAGACAGCGACATGGCGCACTCGAGGACGATGTTCCATCAACTCGGATGCGTGGATGCATCAGCAATACAAGAATCCGACGACGGATATTTCTGTCACAGGATTTTCCGCAAAGTGGATGCGAACACTCCCATGTAGCTTGGAGCGGCTATTCCGTCACGGATAGATCAGACTGCTCAGTCTCGAAGTATTCACGAAGCTCAGTTAGCGTCGCGTCTGTCCGAACGAAGTCACGGACGATCAATCCCTTTTCGAGAATTGCAATCCGAGTGCAAATCTCTGAGACGTGCAGAAGATCGTGGCTGGAGATTATCGCTGTTGTTCCAAACTTGTGGGACAAGTCGGTAACGAGTTGTTTTAGCTTTATTTGAGACCGTGGGTCGAGAGTGGCGAAAGGTTCATCTAGGATCAGGAGTCGGGGTCCAAAGAACATGGAACCGATCAAGCCGATCTTCTTCGCATTTCCCCTCGACAATTCGCGAATAAACTTTCGGGTCTGTCCGAACAATTCGTCGGGGTAGAATGACTGGAACGGCAACAGCATTCGCTGAAATTCCTCTTGCGGGACGCGATATACCTTTCCGAGGAAGTTCAGGAATTCATCTGCGGTCAGGAAATCAATAAGGAACGACTCGTCGAGGAAGGACCCTGTTCGACTTTTCCATCCTAGTTGGCTTTGGACGTCCTCTTCGTCAATTCTAATCGATCCCTCATCTGGCTTCATAAGATCCAGCAGCAACCGTAAGAAAGTCGTTTTTCCGGCACCGTTGCTTCCCACGAGGCCAAACACCTGTCCACTTGGGATTCGAAGCTCAGGTATGGACAGAGCCCGCTTTCCGTCAAATGTCTTCTGGATTCCGATTGCGTCAACTTTCATACGCGGAACCCCACTAACGTTTTATAGCGTCTTGCGTGATGAATCCTTGCAAGGTAGTCTGTCCAGAATCTTGATAAGAGAGCGGACCCGATACCGATAAGCCCAATGATGAGATAGCCTCGCAGAGGTGAATTGGCAAAAAGTGTCATGAGGACAACAGGAGGGACAGACGTTGGAAGAATCCAGAGCCAGTGCACGGCCGAAAATCCCTCGTAGTTGAAGAAGTTACCCGAACGGTCAAGTTCGACTCGGCTGCGATTGTGCACCGCAAGTAGCATTACCAGCCCCGTTGTGATCCCAACATTGTAGAGCATGAAGGCTACGTGCATCACGAGCAGCTCGGGTCGGATAATCCAGAAGATGGGAAGGCTCAAAAGAAACAGGACAACACACGATAGCTGCAAGAGCAGGTATTTCGCTCGAACCAGTGTCTCGCTGTCGATGTCCCTAGCTAGAAGGCCCTCGAAAAAAGTGCTTTCCCACGAGAACATCAACTGCCCGTAGTTCAGTGCCAGTCCACCCGACGCAAACAAACCTATGATTGGGAGCAAATACGTGTTCTCAATCAAGACGGTCGTCACCAGCAGCAGGAAAAGGTAGATCGTCGAAAAGAGCACCGAAAGGAACACGTTGTGACGTGGACGGCGGTTGCGCCACATCATTCGCAGTTCCAACGTGATGAGACTTCCCACCAGACCGAACTCGTCAAGTAGACGAACCGAACGGATTAGGCGTCGAGACGAATTTTTAGGTCTCTCGCCACGATGGAACGAATCGAGCAGAGCGGACGATGAAGCGCCGTAGGCGGAGATTGTACCCAGGATGACGAGAAGCAGCGAGCCGTTTGTCCCGAGGAGCAGATTGGTAAAGAGCGTGTGTGACCATTTATTGATAACCAACGTACCGGCAATCTGATCAACTGCAATCAATACCCACGTCGTTACAAGCAGCGAGACAAATACCTTCGTATGGTTTGAAAGTAGAAGGCGTAACCAAGTGTTGAGCCAGGTCGCTGCAACCAACAACAAAACCACGGCAAGAAGCCAGTAGCCGGCCCCCGCTACAGAATAGGAAGACCCAACAATATGCCGAATCCAAAACGCCACAAGGAAGCAGAACGGCAGAAGGTTGTGCAACGATACCAAAGAAGACGATTGGAAGAAACGAATCAATCGTTTCCGCCGGATTGGCAGATGTTTGTACGGTAGGAACTTGAAACGCGGATTCCGCCCAAAAAGGAAACGAACACCAAACAGCGAAAAGAACGCTGTTAGCAGATAATCATTCAGCAAATCAATGGGCTGGAAATCATTCAGGAGAATCTCCGCTAACGCCCCAAATCGCCACCCACTAACGACCAAAGAAAAAGCAAAATAGAGTGCCAGAACGATCAAAATCGCTCTGACATACAGATTGGGCCCGGCTATTACCGACCTTCGGACGGATGCCCACTGATTACGGGCGAGTAGCGA
>CBDTVC010000455.1:0-3592 GCA_965363925.1 uncultured bacterium
CATTTCAGACCTTCTTCGATGCGTTTACAGGTACGCTGACGACCGCGGGTGCGTTCATCGGTGCCATCTCGCTTTTGGCTGCTGGTGTAGGAATCATGAACATCATGCTCGTGTCCGTGACCGAGCGTACGCGCGAAATCGGCGTGCGAAAATCGATCGGAGCAAAAAGCGGTGACATCATGCGCCAGTTCCTGTTCGAGGCGTTCTTCCTGTGCCAGATCGGAGGCATCATCGGGATACTGCTTGGCGCTGCGTCGGGGAACTACGTGGCACTTTTCTTCGACATTACGCCCGTATTCCCGTGGGGCTGGGCGCTTTTCGCGGTTGGGCTTGTGACTCTTATCGCGTTTATCTTTGGTGGATACCCTGCATTGAAAGCAGCTCGTCTTAATCCGATCGATTCCCTGCGATACGAATAGCAATTCGTTTTGCTCGTTGGCTGAGAGTACGTAACATTCCCGAATTCAGTTACGCATTTAACACTCGTCAAGTCAGATGGCAATTGCGCTCGAAGATCAGGAACGTGCGAAGGCGGCGGTAGGTCAGGCCGTCGCGGATCTCGTTCGAGATGGAATGGCGCTTGGCGTCGGCACCGGCTCAACAGCCAGCAAGGCGATTGAAGCGATTGGAATCCGGATTCAACGTGAGCGACTTTCGGTCGCCGGCGTACCCACTTCGTATGCTTCCGAGCAACTCATGCGCGCCAATGGCATTCCCTTGACTTCGCTCGACGACGTTGATGTATTGGATCTTGCTTTTGACGGAGCCGACGAAGTTGATCCAGACCTCAATCTAATCAAGGGACGAGGCGGAGCTCAGACCCGAGAGAAGGTGGTGGCCAGCTCGGCGAAGAGGTTCATCGTACTCGTTGATGAATCGAAACTTGTCCAAAGGTTGGGAACGAAGTTTCCGTTGCCGATCGAATTTATCCCGCTCGCATTCGGGCCGCTGAAGCGAAAGATTCTTTCACTTGGTGGTCGTCCAGAGCTCAGGATGGGTAAGTCCAAAGACGGTCCTGTCGTATCTGATCAAGGACTTTGGATCATGGATGCGCACTTCGATGGCATCGACGATCCGCATCGTATCGACCTAGTCCTTTCAGGACAACCGGGGGTACTCGACCACGGGCTGTTTCTGGACATGACAAGTGAAGTGCTTGTTGGTCAGGCGGATGGCTCGGTCCGCACGATTCGCTCTACTTGATCGACGTATTAACTGGCGTGCAGAGATTTAGCGCCAACAGGCCGTGTCTGCGGAAGCGTCACCTTTCGTTGAACTCGCGTGTGCTTTTCAGCTCGTAAGTCAACGCTACTCGTCGCGGAATTCCAACCGATTCATCATCTGATCAATTACGGCACGTGTGCCAGATCGTAGGTCGTTCCTTGGGATCAGGCCTTCGTATTGGTCGGTAATCATCACGAACTGCTCCATGAAGTCGAGACGAACAGCCCCCACCCGAAGTGCTTCGGGCAGGGGCCGGGTGCATCCGGTTGGCGGGGCTGTCCGTCCAACCGATCGATACATCGTCTATCAGCTAGAACTCAAATTCGATCACGACCGTTGAGTCCGATTCACTGATGTTGTTCACTGCCTCATCGAGCTCCGTCATGCTTGCGTTTTCAGCTGCAAGCGCCTCCACGTTCCACGACTTAATCTCTTCGATGAAGACCCCTGCGAGTTGTTCGAGGTCGACCCCAAGCACAGATGAATCCTGTTCGATAGCTTCCACGCGAGCCAGATTGTTCGACGCCTTGTCGTAGGCGACGTCGAGCTCAACGGCGGATGTGTACGCCGTTGCCGCGTCGCGGATATGCCCCGTGTGCTCAAGAGCCATCCCAAGGTTGTTGAAGAAGATCGCGACGTCATCGCGCAATTCTATGGTTCGAGCAAGGGCATGAAGGGCATCGTCATACTGTTCCTGCTCAAGCTGGACCAGCGCGAGATTATTCATCGACCACGCATCGGTGCTGTCAATCAGGATGGCTTCCCGATAGGCGTGCGTTGCATCATCAAGCCACCCGAGATTATGGAACGCGCGTCCCTGCAGGCGATAGGCATCGTTTGACTCATTGTCCAACTCCAGTGCTCGATCAAGGGCATCCAACGCTTCCTGCGGCCGCATGTCATCAATCAACACGCGTGACAGGTTGAGTAGACTTTTTACGTGCTTCGGATCCAATTCGATCGCACGGCTTAGCGCAATCTCTGCCTGCTTCACGTCGCCGGCCCGCTTTGACGAAAGGCCGAACATGTAGTGTCCCCAGGCATTGTCCGGATTCTGTTCGCTGTAAGTTGCGAAGAGGGTTTTTGCCTCGTCGTAATTGCGTTCGTTGTACACCGATTCTGCATCCGCAAACGAAACTATGATTGGTTCAGTAACAACAAATTCGGGTTCTTCGACAATCGGTGTTTCGACGATTGGCTGAGGTGTCGCCACGTCTGTGTTCATCGAAACGGGCTTCGTGATTGATTGAGTTTCTTCGTTTCCGCAGCCAAACATGGCCATGGAAAGAGCTAGCAAAAGAATAAATGCGAGCCCTGTAAACATCTCCATCATCACGGTAATGCCGTTGGCGACCGAGTTAGGGTTGCCGGCCTCAGTCGCAGTTGATTGGTAGACGCTGCCACTTCCTTCAGCCGCGCCAACACTTTCGAACTGGTCGGCGGTTTCGCTACGAAATGAACTCTCTTGATGGGCTCCACGCCCGGCGATGTTTTTCAACAGGAAGGATCTCATGGTATTCCTCGCTTCTAGTGTGCAGGCTCTCGTTGAGAGTCTTGGTTAGGTAAGTGCCTTCTTCGGCTCTACACAGACCTTGGCAAGCTGCGATCCAGAAATTCACGGTAAGTGGGATGGTCGTTGGCAACATGTTGGGCTGCAACGAATAGTGGCCAAAAAAACGTTTTGGATACGGATGGTCAAACGGACGATTGTGTCGTCATGGACACAGGATTTGGGAGTCCTCGTGTTCGAGCGGACACGATAGAAATTGGACTCGGGAGGTTAGTCCTGGTCAGTCTTCAATTCAGTCAAGAAGAAGGCGATCCACGTGCCCATTCTTTTGAGAGCCTGGCCGCCACCGATGACTGAGCAACTACCCACGCTTCAGGTTGTGCCGGCGCATAATCTTGAGCAAACTGGAGTGATCCGACAGGCCCAATGCTGCTGCCGTGTTGCTGATGTGCCAATCATGCTTCGCCAAGCTCCGTACTAGAATCTGTCGCTCGGCTTCGGATTTTTGTTGTTGAAACGTCCTGGCATGCTCATCCGCGGAAGAATCAACTGAGTCCTTAGAACCTGAAGCGCCCGAGTATACCTCAATCGGGACATCCGTTGCCACTATCGTTTGATCGTCCGTTGCGATGATCATTCGCTCAATTATGTTTCGGAGTTCGCGAACGTTGTTCCTGTGCCAGTCGTAAGCGATCAATTCGTCGAGGGCCTCCGGGGACAACTGCTTCGTTTTCATTCCAAACCGCGCGCAGATCGAATCCAGAAAGTGACTGGCCAATTCGGGAAGATCGGAGCGTCGGTCACGGAGTGGGGGAACGGCAAGTTGTGGGATGATATGATATTTTCTCCCAACGGGTG
>CBDTVC010000456.1:0-3590 GCA_965363925.1 uncultured bacterium
TGCGTGTCAATCGATTCGCCGACAGCGGTCGTAGATGACAGGTTGTTGGCGATAGTGACATTTTCGGTGAACTTTGGTGGTTCCTGCTGAGAATAGTCTAGCCTGATGTCACCAAGCTGACTGACATCAACCTCGCCATTTACATCTACCGCATATCCCTGGATTGGAATGCCATTGGAGGTCACGAGCATTCCTTCTTCGTCAAACAGGAAGTTACCCGCACGAGTGAGTAGATACTGTTCACTGTTCTTGGCGATGAAGAATCCGTCACCGTTTAAGGCCAGGTCAGTGGGGATCGATGTGAATTCTAGTGCACCTTGATTCCAGTTCTTGGCTACCGATCCAACGGTGACACCATAGCCAACGACGCTATCGGAGACACCGGCGTTGTTTGAACTGAACCCAAGCAGTTTCTGGCCAAGTACTTCATTAAACACCGCACGGCTGCGTTTGTATCCAACCGTGTTGACGTTGGCAATGTTATTACCAGCGACGTCCATCTTTGCCTGATGTGATTTGAGACCGGTGACGCCGGTACGAAGAGATCTAATCATTATCTGTAATAATTTGTGCGAGAATATCGATCGGTCAATTCCCGCAGGACGCCCCGGCCTTTCAGCTTGGGTCCCGCCCGATTATAGAGGACTATTGTTCGTTAGCAGCGATCCTGAGATCACCGCTGTGTTACTGTTTCATAGCGCGCAGGGCGCCAATTGTTGGACTGCGTTCTTGATCTATTTTCTTGAGTTTATGTTTAATGCATATCTTCTCGTTCGTATTTGTTGTTATGATTATGCGACCAGGACAATGGCCGCTGATGGTGATTGCCATTTATGAAACCGACCCTTCGAGTTCGTCCAGGACGTAGGCGCTGTCAATATTTGTGAACGCACGCTCCGTCATGTCCGCTTCTCCTACCGCCGTCACGATAATTCTACTCGGAACGTTAACGACGAATGCATCATTCTTGCCGAGGAGCAACGCGTTGACCGAGCCCTTGTCGCTTAACTCGGAAACGGCAGCGGCAATCTGCTCCATTCGTTCAGGCGAAGTGTTGATGCCACGCTCCTCCACACGCTGCTCAGCGTGACCCGAGAGAGAAACCGGTCGTATCGATTGCCGGATCTCTGCATGGTGCAACTCTTGCGCAAATCCGCTGGGGCCGTTCGTCGCAGACTTGTTCTGTGGCGTGCGCTGTACCTCAGTGCGCTGTGGTTGCGCAACTCGGTTTACAAGTTGTCGTACTTTCATGGCCTATCCTGATTGGCATTCTTTGTTGGAACTGCGCTGCCGGTCTGGCGCAGATGCTTTGTTGCTGAGTTTTGTTGATATGATATTGCTGGTGTGCTTTATCACTGCGCAACCGAGCTGACATCCGACATCTTCATCGAAACGGATCCGATCCAGAGAACGATGCCATCGGCAGTGAAGCTTACCCGGTCGACTAGTCCCTTTGTATGTGTGGTGACCTCCAACTCTTCGCCATCGAAACCGGTTGCGGTCGCTTCATACGTATAGGCACCCTTGTCAGCTACGTCGCCTGCGTCGGTCTTTCCGTCCCAGATGGCGTTGTTATCCCCGGTTTCTTGCGCGTTGGTGTCGATCGTTCGTATAACAACGCCCGCTTCATTCTTGATTTCTATTCTGACCGTTTCGGCTGAGTCACTCAACTCGTAGTTGATGTTTGTCTCACCTTCACCACTCCAGTCCACGTAATTCTGGTTGGCTGTAACTGTCTTCCCAATCAAGCCGGCAGCAACTCCGCTGTTCGTACTCTGCGCAATCAGTGCACTTAGTTCCATATTCGCACCAAGGGCACTCTCAATATTTAGCAGTGCTTCAACCGAGCTGAACTGGGCAAGCTGTGCTGCAAACTCTTGACCCTCCAGCGGATTCAACGGATCCTGATTGCTTAGCTGGGCGACGAGTAGTGTCAAAAACTCTTCCTTGCCAAGGGAGTTATTTGACGGCGCTGGTGCCGCTCCGTTTGCTGCTCCTACTGATGTAATTTCCATTTTTGATGTCCACTCTATGGTTAGCCGATCCAACTGGCAGTTGATCCTTCGATGATGCGTGGTTCCTGTACTTCATCTTCTGCTTCTCCAGAAGACTCACTGCCGGAAACGCCAGCAGTCGATGACGCTACTGTTTCAGTGGTTTCTCTCTGGAAATCTCCTGCACCTTGTTGATCTGCCCCGAACGAAAGGTCCACGGTTGTCTCGTATCGTAGTTCGAGGCTTTCGCGAAGGCGGTCCGCCTGATTTTCGACGGATGCACGAATGTTTGAGTCCGAAAACTCCAGTGTTAGTTTGGTTGTACCGTCCTCTTTCCGCGTGCGGATCGTTACGAAGCCGTCACCCTCATCCAATTTCATTTGAACGGACTTCCAGGTTTCATTCTGCGATTGGGTAACACTTGTGGGTGCAAACACAGAGCGAGTTCGCAATAGAAAGGATGACGTCGTACTCCAACTGCCGCCTTTTTGGTTTGCGGAGGTCAAACTGGTTGGCGCAGCTTTTTCCGATCGCCCGTTGTCCCCAGATGATTCGATGAGGTCAAACGATTCATCCAGAAGTTGCGACAGTTCCTGAACCTCGTTGTCTGATAAAATGCCCGGGAAAGTGAGACTACTGGACTCTGGTTTCGCAGCGACGAGATTGCCGATGTCCTGACGATGTTCGGTCTTCGTCGCAACATTCATGTTTGCGGGAGCATCCGTCGTTGCTTTCAGATGGTCTTTTCCTCTGAGTTGTCGGCGGCTGTCGGAGCCTTGTTCTTCGTCGCGGATGGCTTTTGCATTGATTGCAGCAAGCTGTTGCGCAACGCTGTAGGCTTCGGAGACCGCGATCTCCGCGTGATTGTTTGCAGCGACTGCCGGCCCCTTCGCTGGTTGCTCGTTCAGCGTTGTCGTTGAAGACGGTTCCTGCGTCTGTTGAATTTCAGGTAGCCGTCCTCGTTGAACACCTTCGGCGGTGTTCGTAGGCTTGGCGGCCGTTACCGGTTGGTCTCCACGAACCGGCGTGGTTGGCCGAGACTTGTTCTGATCGACGCCAGTTTCGGTCTCGCCCCCGTCTATGCTGCTTTGTGTTGCCACTAATTCATCATCAACCTGTTGGGATTGCACCCGTGTCGTGTCCGATATGTCCGGGAGGTCGTTGTTGAGGCTTGATGCCCCAGAGTTCCGGTTTGTTGGATTGACAGGCGATTCTTTTCGGTGCGAAACCGTGGCCGGTTCAACGTCGTCCTTCAAGCGGGCTGAATGTTGATCGGCGAAAGCGGCTTTGTCACCGTCGCTAAGTGTTGAACGGTCCTGTGGGGTGGAGGAGGAAGACTCAACCTGTTTTGTGGTGCCTCTTTCGGGTACTTCAGATTTGACTTCAGATTTGATTTCAGATTTGACTTCAGATCTACCTTCAGATTTGACCTCTGCTTTGGCTTCTGATTTGACGTCTGCTTTGACTTCTGATTTGATTTCAGATTTGACGTCTGATTTAGCTTCTGATTTAACTTCTGATTTGATTTCAGATTTGACGTCTGCTTTGACTTCAGATTTGATTTCAGATTTGGCTTCAGATTTCGCTTCAGATTTA
>CBDTVC010000457.1:0-3586 GCA_965363925.1 uncultured bacterium
AGCGGGTATTTTTCGAAGCCGCATCGCGAGCTGTTGCCGGGTGGCATGGCTGTTTCCGCCTTTCGAAGTGGGCGTGGTGTCATTGTCGCCTTTGCAACAGATCCCAATTTTCGGCAATTCTGGTACGGAACCGCCAATGTGTTTGTAAATGCCGTGTTCCTCGGATCCGTTATCTAGCCGGGGCCGTACACGGTACCATCTACAGTTGCTATTCAGTGCGTTTGATACGTCCGCCAAAACAACATCAGGAGAAAAGGAATGAGGGAAGTCTACATCTTGTCTGCCGTCCGAAGTGCCATTGGTCGGTTTGGTGGATCGCTAAAAGATCTTTCTCCGGTTGATCTTGCCGCGCCCATAATGCGCGCTGCGCTGGACAAAGCCGGTGTTGATGATTCGTTACTCGATCTGGTCATCTTTGGGAATGTACTCCGGGCCGGACAGGGTCAGCTCGTCCCGCGCCAGGCCGCTTTCAAAGCCGGTATTCCTGACCACGTTGACGGGCTAGCACTTGATATGGTTTGTTCAAGTGGAATGATGAGTGTCATGACGGGCGCAACCCAGATCAAGGCAGGTGAAGCGGACCTCATACTTGCTGGTGGTACCGAGTCCATGTCTTATGCCGGATTCTATCTGTCGTCGCGTGCGCGCTGGGGTTACAAGTTTCTCGCGGGCGCTCCTGAACAAGTGGTCGATGTGCTCCAATATGATGGCTTGACCGATCCGTTTTCGGGAGAGGCAATGGGAGTCCAGACCGAGCAGCTAGCAAAGGAGCGAGGTGTAACAAGAGACCAATTGGACGCTATCGCCGCAGAAAGCCACCGGCGCGCTGCTGCCGCTCACGAAAGTGGTGCGTTTGCAGACGAATTGATCGGGATAGACTATCGAGAGCGACGTGACACGAAGACGTTGCTTATCGACGAAGGCATACGTGCAAACACAACACTGGAAACTCTCGGAAAACTTCGGCCCGCTTTCACCAAGGATGGCGTGTTGACTGCCGGAAACAGCAGCCAGATTAGCGATGGATCAGCAGGATTGGTTTTGGCCAGTGGAGAATTTGTCAAAGCGCACGGGCTGAAGCCGATTGCAAAATATCAGGGTGGCACCTGGGTTGCCGGCGAACCCTACAAGTTTCCCGAAGCACCTGTGCCCGCGATTGAACGGCTTACGAAACGACTAACTACGAAGGTCGGTGACTATGACCTATTTGAAAACAATGAGGCCTTCGCGCTGAACAGCGTCCTCTTTGGTAAGCAGCTTGGCATTTCTGATGACGTTGTCAATGTAAACGGTGGCGCTATTGCTTTGGGACACCCGATCGGCTGTTCTGGCGCACGAATCCTGGTCACGCTCATTCATGCGCTGCGATCACGGAAGCTGGAATCGGGCATCGCATCGATCTGCCATGGAACGGGCGGCGGCACGGCTGTCGGCGTAACTCTTGCTTAACGGTTTACTCTGGAACACTGGGCGTCTACTCGCGCGTACGCAGATAGACATTGCCACCAGATGCTCGCGCGCTAACTAGTGGTCCGCCGCCGTTTAACTCACCGTCCGCTTTCCGTTTCTGGACCGTTCCTCGAAAGGAAAAGCCGGATGCCACGCGCACATTATTTCCGGATAGTTGTATCGAGGCCGCGAAAGCAGCTGGAGCAATGATTGTTATATCGCCGTCACCAGTTCGCATGTTTGCACTTGATCGCTGATCGAGACGAACAAAAAGACTACCGTCTGATGATGTTGCTTTTAAGTCACCTTCGAACTCTTCGATTCGGATCGAGCCATCCGATGTCTTAACCGTCGCGTTGGCGGACGCCAATTGCCCAATCACAATTTCGCCGTCAGCAGTTCGCACCTCAATCGACCGGCCGGCTCCGCTGTCGATATCAATGTCTCCGTCACTTGTACGAACCGATCCCGAACCTTCTAGCGCACCAATTGAGATGGTGCCATCGGAACTGACGACGTCCAGTTCATCACCCGAGATGGCATCCACATTGATGTCGCCATCAGATGTCCGCAGGCTCGTCTTCGCCGACGAAATGGTCCCCGCATCGATATCGCCATCAGAACTTTTGAGTTGAACAGAGGGACCCACCAACAGGTCGGCAGAGAGGTCGCCATCCGATGACCGAATTGATACAGTTCCACGGATGGTGCCAACCGCCACGTCGCCGTCCGATGTGGACAAGTCAACATCAAATGTTTCGGGTATCTCCACCGTGATAGTGATTTGTGGATTACCGGAGTTGATGTTCCAGCTGATCGACACGTTTCTCCGGACTCTCTCAGAGATGACAGCAACTACGCCGTCAACGTGACTTACGCTGATCGCCTGCTTTTTGAAGTATCGCCTCGCCTTGTCCATGTTCGTCCCGTTGAGTGTTACAAGGACGCGCGCGTCAGAATCCGCAGACCGCTTCACAACTACATCTGCGTCCGGAACGTCAACTTTCAGGAGCTCACCTTCGCGTACTTCGTAACCCTCGTCGATCATGACTTCACCAGTGACGGGGCGATCCTGAAATAGAGGAGACGCAATCGATTCCGCAGAAGTAGCGAAACAGGCCAATACAACTAGCAGTTGAACGGGGAGAATTCGGCGAGCAGCGCTCCAAGATGGCTTATCGGCTATCAAGTGTATCATTGCAATTCTAGTTGTCGCCACAGCGTTGGGCATAAACGAGTAGCATTTGAGAGTTCAGTGGCCTGTTGTCGAGACCACCCATCAACCACAACATTTGGTGGCTTTTTGTTGACGTTTGAAGCGCGCTGTTGTTACAAGGAAGACCCGGATACGGCGGTCATTCTTTGACCGTAAGACCTTGGACGTTGCGCCCGAGCTGCTGGAAGAACACGTGGTCCACCGTCTTCCCAGTGGCATCCGGCTTGTGGGGCGATAGTGGAGACAGAAGCGTATACCGGCGACGATCCCGCGTTTCACGCCTGGGGCATTGTCGACGGGCGTGTTACCGGATCGCCCAACCGAAGCAGTACATCCCCCTGTTTGCTATTCGCGTTGGAGATTGAGGAAATCGACACGTCAGTCCGTATTTTGCCATCTTGCCAGCAAATCACCAGTCAATCTACTGGCGGTTGTGCCATTTCGATTTTAATTCAAGGTTTGATTGTTGAAAACATCTGAGGACATTCGAAAAGACTTCCTGGATTTCTTTGCTTCAAAGGGACACGAGGTTGTTGCCAGTGATTCGCTCGTGCCCAAGGACGACCCAACACTGCTCTTCACGAACGCTGGGATGAATCAGTTTAAGGACGTATTCCTTGAAACGGGTACGCGTCCATATCAGCGCGCGGCAGACACCCAGAAGGTTCTTAGAGTTTCCGGAAAACACAATGACCTCGAAGAAGTTGGGCTGGACACCTACCATCACACGTTTTTCGAAATGCTCGGCAACTGGAGCTTTGGCGACTATTTCAAAAAGGAGGCGATCACTTGGGCTTGGGAACTCCTCGTTGACAAATGGGGACTTGACCCGAACCGAATGTATGCCACCGTACATGGCGGTGACAAAGCGCTCAGTCTGGAAGCAGATGCCGAGGCTGCCGGGTTTTGGGAGTCGCAGAC
>CBDTVC010000458.1:0-3586 GCA_965363925.1 uncultured bacterium
CGGCGATAGAGACGATCGCGAAACGGATCTGCAATCCGCCGAAGAAACGAAATATTCCTCTCGATTGCGGGCCGGTTCTCTGGTTGTCGCCGCATGTAAATGGTACTGATTAGCCGTGCCACTACGCCAAGGACGATAACGACGAGGAACGCCCAAGGCTCTTTGTTGCCGATGTGATCCACAAATTGTCCGGCCACAACTGCGGTGATCGCGCCGGCGGTGTTCAGAATCAGAGAGCGCTGCCCGAAGTACCGACCTCGTATGAGCGGAGGAATCAGGTCGCTCATCCAACTGTTCCACGCTAGCGCCGTTGTGCTCGTCGCGAACTGCTGCACAATCATAACCAGCAGCATTGCGGATATCGCCTGGCCTGGCGGCAGAAATACGACAGCAGCAACTGAGGCCAGCCACAACAAACTGTCCGTCGTGATGCCGATGATACAAATGGTTCGTCGCCAGCCTCCGGAGCGCCGGATAATCTCAGCGCCAATGGGTTGGAATACGCCGCCCAACAACGGCATCGCCGCCGCCACTCCAATCTGCAGGGATGTTGCCCCGAGTGAAATGAGTAACCCAATCAGCAGTGTTGCGGTGGTAACGGAAAGGTAGATGAGCGCGAATATTCCCTCAACGGTGCTGTTGTGCATCGCAGACCGAACCAGGGATACGCCCAAGGGTGAGTAGTCCGGCTCAGCTGACGACTTCCATTCACTTGATTCGTCACCTTCGTTGGATTCGTGACGGCTGGAATCACCGTTACGTTGCTCTTTCAAAATATTCTACTGCTGTGTACTTGGAACTTGGATGAGCCGTCTACCGGGTTCATTAATCGCCTAGGCCGACAATTGAATTGAAGGGTGCGAATCGGTATCGCTGATGCGGCAAGAGGTGCCATCAGCAAAAATAACGACAATGTTTCCAGTTGCCGGGTCCTTTGTAATTGAAGGGCCTGGATCGTCGGACACGGCGGTCTTTGGTTGAAGAACGGTAACAAGAATAGTCAGACGAGAAGCGGTCGCTGCAACATCGATGAACGGATGCAACACGGCTGTTTCTGCAGGAATATCAAGTTGGCCGGCCACGGTTCCTGGTTCGGCTTTAGTTGTCACGGACAGACCGTTCACCCATGCGCCAGGACGTCGAATTACAAAAGTGGCGCCCGCACTTGCTTCAACTGACGCCTTGCCATCCATATTGTCGGCGAAAAACCTCGCCGTCACACGTGCAGGGCGTTTGGTCACAACTTTGTCCACGACAATGGTGGTCCGATTGGCGGGAGAGATCGCCACGCTCCGGCTCACCATTTCTACGTTTGCGTTGACCAGCTTATAAGCAGGGGTGGCGTCACTCGTCCACTGCATTCCAAGGTCGCTTTCGTTACTCGACACTATAACGGCCGTTGCGTCCGATGGGTTTGTACCCTCGGATCCGTCATGGTATTGATGCCCCTTACCATCGATGAGAATTCCACTATGTCCAACACTGGTCCGCAATATCCATGAGGGATCAGAAAAACTGTACGGTGGCCGGTACGGATCCACGACGAGTTTCTCCCCAAAACACTTCAGCATGATACTGTTGCGGTCGGCATGTTCGTGGTTTGATGGGCCGCCGCTTCGCATCGCTACAACCAGATCATCAGGGGAATAGCCAGTTCGAGCAACGATCCAGTCCAGGTCGGACTTCCACAGCGTGGCCTCCTCGATTGGGGGAGCAGGGACCACGGCAGCCGGATGCCACATAAGCGACCATTCATTGTGCTCCCTTGCAAGGTTCTGTCCGAACCATTTAGCTGCACCATTATCTGTTCGTCCTGCAATGTAAAACGGCACAGCGGATGAGACTCCACCGCCAGCATCAGAAATATTAACGATGGCATAGGGATCGTCTGCGATAGGCATTGACAGTCCCAAAAGGTAGTCCAGATACCCATTCCAGTTTATGATGTCGTAGTGATCATCGCCGCGGAATCGGTTTACGACATCGATGGCCTGTATTAAGTGTGTCGTCGTATAGTTTGCATACGAGACTCCTTCATTGTACGAACCATCTGGTGAGAACAGATCTTTGAATGAGTCGACACTAAACAATCCCTGCTCCAACCAGCGGTCGCCTTGTTCGGTTTTTCCGAACTGCTGTTCGTATGCCAGCGCGCCAATGACAAGAGCCGAAGCTGGAACGGCCTTCAGGTTTGTTTTGTCAAGGATGTATGGCCAATTCTTCAGGTCAACAAGATCTCCGGGCCGATGCTCGAGGTACGTACTCGTTTTGTCCATGGTCCAACCAACAACTTTCTCCGGGTATCGCATCCCGTAGATTGAGCGGAAGCAGGCTTCACATCCGCGATCACCCATGATTCCCAGCCATTCATCGCGATCATCGTGTGTGATGAAGTCACCGAGCCAATCGCACGCCAGAGAAACACCAACCACAGAGGAGGACGCCCGCTGGATTCCAAGTACTTCGATCCCGCCCTCGAGGAAGTAATCCCAACGCGGGAATTTCATGATCGCGCGAACTGCCGCTATCGCAATTTCTGCGGCGCCAGCGTCTTCCGTCATCAAATAAACAAAAGACATCTGCTCAGCCGTTTGTCCGAGGCGGCCAAGGTGGAAGAGGTGATCGTTGTATTGGACTTCAGTTGCAATAAACGCCCGTTCCGCATCTCGATCAAAAGCCGCATGCCGCTCGCGCAATGCCGCAAACATCGGGTCCCGGCGATACAGCTTCCGGAGCGACGCCAAGTCGCTGGACTGCGCGAACAGGCCGAAATTCAAGGCAGTGAGGGTCGACGGCGCACAACCGGTCAGGTAGCGGGAGAAGAATAGAGCGTTGACTCCGGCTACTCCGAGGCCGAGAAAATGACGACGATTCTGCATGAATTCAAATATGGGATGATCTGAGCGGACCAGTAAGTTACTATAGATCCTGCGGCCTCCCAATACCGCCTTCATAGTTGGAACGTGTAGCGGAAACGATCTTAGCATTCACGGCCTGTCTTGGCGCAATGTCTTAAGTTTGCAGCGTTCTTGCATTAAGTGTCTGCAGCGAGCAACCGTACTCTGGCCGGCTTGGACGCGTCAACAAAAAAACCCCCGAGGAATCGTGGAACTGAATTACCTGGATACGCTGGACTACATCGTTGTTGTTGTCTACATGCTGATGGTTGTCGGCGTTGGGATTTACGTCTCCCGATTCAACGTCCTCACCACCGACTACTTCAAAGGTGGCGGGAACATTCCTTGGGGCCTTTCGATGATCTCGCTGTTTATTTCGGGATTCTCAGCCTTCATGTTTGTGGGTGCGGCTGGCTTCACGTATCGAAATGGCGGCGCAGCATTCATCCTCTTCTCGCTGGCAATGCCAGCGTATATGTTTGGCTATTTCATCTACGGAAGGCTCTGGAGGCGCACGCGGATTGATACGCCGATGGAGTTTCTGGGTCGTCGCTATTCGCAGGGTACCACGTATTTCTATACCGTCTTATCGGTTATCCCCAATGTCATTTTACTGGGTACCATGATCTACACGCTGGTCATCTTCATCAGCGCTGCGCTTGGGTTGGGGGACGACGTGTTTCAAGTTG
>CBDTVC010000459.1:0-3581 GCA_965363925.1 uncultured bacterium
CAGCGTCGGTCGCTGGCGGAAGTTTCTCGGTGATGGACGTCGACAATGGCGCGTCTGTCCGGCGGAAGCGCGTGTATTGGTTCAAGTTTGTGTCGCTCGTGTACGACCACGTCCAGTCATCACTTGTTAACCAGGCATCCCAATGACCGGGTGGTCGCCCGCGGCTGGTGTTTGACGTTGCCCCCCAACCGATGGCCGATGGATGTCCACTACCGATGGTATTGATTGGCGAGAACCGGGTAGTCGCCATGGCTTCGGATCGCTTTCGGATCATCAACCACAGCGGCCAGTTTCGTTGGTTACGCTGAACCAGCTCCCATCGCCATCCGGATTCGTCTGGACCAAAGCTTCTCCTCAAACGATCTATCGCACTGCGAAGAGCCGGAATAGCGTCAACGGAATCTATCGATGTGTTGCCCGACAGGCCAGGTAGGACTCCGGTCGTTAGCCAAACCTGCGTCGCCCACGAATCAAAGATCGCTCCGGCGATGCTCGACGAACTGAACGTGTAGTCCCAGTTTCGTAGGTATTGGATGGCTTCGTCATACTCGTTGTCGCCGGTCGAGTCACCAGCGACTTCCAGTAGGCGTGGCGCCAACCCCTTTGCCCAAACGCTGTACGTATCGTTGCGCAACGCGGCAATATTGATTGGGTAGCCCGCTTCAATCCATTCGGCAAGTCGCTGTGCAGGAAAACGAGACCACTGCGAATGTCCAAGGAGAACGCCGCCGTTAATCTTCCGGATTGCGCTGGCTGGTCCGTCAACCGTCCATGCCCCATTCCGCGACACTTCGATCGACGTGCCGTCTATTAACGAAAATGAAGGTTGTAAATGAGAGACTAGTCGAAACCAGGCGTCTGCATCAGTTGCGTTGGTTAGGCCTGCCCACGAAACAGACACGCCTGCAGTCGAGTCGCCGGGGAAGTAGAGTTTGTCGTCGGAGCGCTGAAAAGCTATGAGCTGCTCTGTCCCATCAGCAAAGGCAATTCGCGATCGCGCGGTCATAGACTGCTGATTAATAGTCTGTCGAACGACGACCTGTTGGTGGGGGAGCACCGCCCAACTCTTGGTGTCTGACTTGCCCGCTATCATGTAGGGCATGCCCACAAATGTCAACGCAGAGAGCGTAGGCTGATTGTTGATTTCAAAAGAGAACTCCTGCAGATAAGGTGTGATCGACGAGCCATAAACCAGGCGAAAGAACAGGTGCGTGACATCGTCGCGCCGTACCGCCCAAGCCGTACTGTTCGAAAATCCTTCGAGCGCCAACCACTCCTTCATTCGAGTTGACGCTTGTAGCAGTCGCACGAGGTCGAGCGGGGCCGTAGACGGTGTAATCGCTGGGTCGATATCGAGGGAGCTTGCCAGCCACGCGACAAGGCGCTCAACAGCGATCGAATGCCAGGGCTCCCACACGTCGACATCGTGGATTCGCAGCAGAACAAGGTTTTCATTGCGCAGTGCAGCCACATTGTTGAGCGCCGCGTTCATTCCGTTGGAATACGTCTCCAACAGAAGCTGGGCTGCCGGATCGAGGTGCTTAAAGGACTCTTGAGCATCGTCTGCCAGCAGAAGCATTCGCGAGGCAATATCAATTTCGACGGCATCGCTCCCGAACCATTCTCCAAGGCGGCCTAGAGCGGTTTGTCTTAGAACAAGGCTAGTCCATGTGTTGCGCATGCCGTGGGCGTAACCGATAGCGGCATACGAATCGAGCGAGTCGGCAACGAATACTTCTGCCGCGCCGGATGGGTGCCACGCAATAGTTGTCTCATGCAGGAGACCAGAAACCCGGTCGCGGTTGGCGGGACTGGGGTCGAGGCGATAGGCAAAAAACCATATGAACCACGCGCTCGCAGTCAATACGACAATCAGCGTAAACACACTAATTAAGAGACGCCGCACGTTGTAGGGGAGATTGGGTTGAAATCAATGCGCAAAATAGCGACTGGACAAACATCATGACGTATTGCGTAGCCTATTCCTGTGTGTACGGAAGATCGACGCTTGTTTCGGTTCGTGGGCACTTTCTACTGCCGTTGGGATCTTGAGGGGAAGTATATCCGTAAAGAAAACAGAAATCTGGCGCAACTGGGCCGTTTTCTGTGCGTACTTCTTGCATCACTGACGTCGGGGAATAGTTTTTGTTCGAAATCCCGATATCGGAATGGAGCATTGTTGTCGCTACCTGCTTTATTCTTGCGAAGCGTGTCGCATTATTAGCCTTGGTTGCATGGAATGTAAACTGCACGGATTTTAAACCGTACGGTTTGTAAGCCTACTACCGGAGTTCATTGGGACGAAGCGGTATAAGCCGTTCGGTGAGAATAAAAATTTGTCCCCTACGAGATACCGGTGGATCACGCGACAGATCTCCCACCAGCCTAGTTATTTGAGGGTTACGGCTTTGCCGTCCCGACTACGGAAAACGAGACACTTGAAATCGATATCGAGGACAGTGAATGAAAACTAGAAGCTTTGTTTTCTCTGCGGTAGGACTGATTACCGCCGGCATTATGCTGGGGATGCGGTTTGGGCCGATGTTCTCGAACCAAGATGATATGCGTTCGCTAAAGAAGCTCGAAGACGCATATCTGATGATAACCCAGCGCTACGTTGAGGATGTCGATTCTGCGGGTCTCACGGAGAGTGCCATTCGATCGATGCTCAGCGAGCTGGACCCCCATTCCGTATATATCGATGCGGAACGCATGAAGTCCGTCAACGAAGAATTTGATGCCGGATACGAAGGAATTGGGATTTCGTACGAACTGATCCCTGGTCCCGAAGATCAGGATACGCTTGCGGTCTTGAATCCGTTGCCAGGCGGCCCCAGTGATGACGCTGGATTGCTTTCCGGTGATCGGATTATCGTTATCAATGACTCGTCTTCAATCGGAATCGACAACGAACAAGTAAAGAGGCGACTTAAGGGACCGCGCGGAACGACTGTCGACGTAATCGTGCGCCGGCCCGGATATGCCGATTTACTTCCGTTCACGATCCGTCGCGACAAAATTCCGATCTACACGCTGGACGCTTCCTACATGCTGGATGAGCAAACGGGCTACATCCGGCTTAACAGATTTGCCCGCACTACGTATACGGAATTTCGAGAGGCACTGACTGATCTTCAGAAAAAGGGCATGCAGCGTTTGATTTTCGACATGCGCGGCAATGTTGGCGGATACATGGATCAGGCAGTCTATATAGCAGACGACTTCCTGGCCGCTGGTGCTTCGATCGTGACCGCTAAAGGTCGACTACCTGAAACGAATGAGTCGTACAAGGCAAAGCCGGGTGGTGTTTTTGAGTCTCAACCACTCATTGTTTTGGTCGACGAAAACTCCGCATCCGCTACGGAAATCGTTGCGGGCGCACTCCAGGATCACGATCGTGCCCTGATTGTAGGAAGGCGCACGTTCGGAAAAGGTCTGGTGCAGAAGCAATACAAGTTGAACGACGGCAGTGCGCTTCGAGTCACTATCTCACGGTACTACACGCCGTCAGGACGGCTGATTCAAACTCCATATACCTCTGAAGATCGCGACGCGTATTACGCAGGCAAGCGCGACCGTCA
>CBDTVC010000460.1:0-3577 GCA_965363925.1 uncultured bacterium
GATTAAGAATGCCGCCAGTTAAGATCTACCTGGTCACGCTCCTGAGCATTGTTACGTGTTTTTCGACGTCCGCCTCAACTGCAAATGCACAAGGGGCACGACACGCATTGTTGGTTGGCGGGTTAGGCGGAACGCCCGAGAATACCTCCCGCTTCGAGCGCTTCCTGTCCGATTCCCGACGCGGACTAATCGAGCAATATGGATTTGCGGAGAGTAACGTCGTAGTACTCGCTGAACAGGCAATTGCCAACCGCGACTTCGTAGAAGCCACGTCTACATCCGATAATATTCGAGCTTTTTTTGCGGCACTTGCCGAACGCTCAGGACCGGAAGACGACGTGTACATTCTGCTGTTTGGTCATGGTAGTTTTGACGGAAAGAATGCACAGCTCAACATTCCACGCCGTGACTTGAACGATTCCGATTTCGACGAACTACTCGCGGTACTTCCAGCCAAGCGGATCGTTTTCATCAACACGGCTTCGTCGAGTGGACCGTTTCTTCAAGCGCTTTCGGCACCTGGTCGCATTCTTATCACAGCGACGCGAACCGGAACGGAACGGAACGAAACAACTTTTCCGAAATACGTTGCTGAAGCGCTGAGTACCGGCGTGGCAGACCTCGATCGTGACGGTGATGTATCGGTCGGCGAGTTGTTTCGGTATGCATCTGAACAAACTCAGCGTGAGTACGATGACGCTAACAATCTTGCAACCGAACATGCTCTACTCGACGACAACGGTGACGGCAAAGGCGTAGAGTTCGATGAGATGGGCTCAGGAGCGGATGGCGCGATGGCTTCCGTTACGAAACTGAGTAGCCGCGGGGGTTCACTTTCTTCTCTAGCACCCGAATCACGCGGAGCCGCTGCGCAGTTCTTACAGCGAAAAGAACGACTTGAGATTGAAATAGCAGAAGCGAAATCGCGCAAGTCGACACTCTCGGACGACGAGTTTTATTCCGAACTGGAGACGCTCTTTGTAGCGCTGGCCCGACTAAATGAATCGATCGAGGATATTGGCGGCCGCAATTAGTCAATCGTCAAAGCGCTATATTCCTCAACGCCGATTCTAGCCCAAATGGCATTGATGGGCCATCACAAAGCCTTGAACTTGCCGGGCCTCCCCAGAGTGGCGAAAGTACGGATGGCTCCGTACCATAAGAACGCGTGATACACCGAGCGTGTGCGTGGTTATTTCCCAGTTGATTTTCAAACAATCCTGTACGTAACAATGGCCAAGATGGGTAACGATAACGGAAAGTCGCGACGGCTATTTATGCGCCGGCTTGGGCAGGGTACAATTGGCGTTGCAGGGGCGTCAATGTTTTCGCCGGACATAGCTTCCGCAAATCGACAGACACTTCGACGGAGCGGCCCAGCGTATTCCGCAAATGACAATGTGCAGATTGCGGTGATCGGTGCCGGCGGCATGGGTGCCGCAGACGTAGACACCGCCATTTCTATCCCAGGCGTAAAAATTGTCGCGGCCTGCGATTGTTATCAAGGTCGTCTGGACTTGGCAAAGGAGAAATGGGGCAGTGACATTTATACCACGCGGGATTATCGCGAAATTATTGCGCGAGACGATATCGACGCCGTAATTGTTGGCACCCCGGATCATTGGCACCAGCAGATTTCAATTGAAGCCATGAAGAGCGGGAAAGGCGTCTACTGCGAAAAGCCGATGGTGCATAAAATTGAAGAAGGGGCTGCACTTATTCAGGCTCAGAAAGAAACTGGCCAGACGTTCCAGGTCGGCAGTCAGGGGATGAGTTCGCTCGGTAACGAGACCGCACGCCAACTCTACCTCGACGGTGCCATCGGTGAACTGAATTATGCTGAGGGATTCTGGGCTCGCAACTCTCCGGTGGGTGCCTGGCAGTATACAATTCCAGAAGACGCGTCGGAAGAAACTTGTGACTGGGACAAGTTTGTGGGCAGTGCTACGAAGCGATCGTTTGACCCAGTTCGATTCTTTCGCTGGAGGAATTATCGAGACTACGGCACAGGCGTTTCTGGCGATCTATTTGTACACCTTTTCTCAAGCCTTCATTATATCGTCGGTTCTAACGGACCAAATCGAATCAGTGCAACAGGCGGTCTTCGATATTGGAAAGATGGGCGCGAGGTGCCTGACATTCTCCTTGGTATGTTTGACTATCCTGATGCTCCGAGTCACCCCGCGTTTAACCTGTCGTTGCGAGTCAACTTCGTAGACGGCACTTCTGGGACGACGTACCTCCGTCTTGTCGGCAGCAAGGGTGCAATGGATGTTGAATGGACCCGGGTTACACTTCGTCGGAATAAGCTTGAAAGCGCAACCGATGTTTTTGCCAAGGCTAAGGGAGAAGAATTGCTTGCGATGCAGGGTGAGCGAAAACAAATGCTACCGCCAGCGGAGAGTGTGTATCAGGTCGAGAATGACTATTGGGGAGCACACTACGATCACCACTCCAATTGGATTAATGGTGTGCGCACGAAGACTCAGGCGATCGAAGATGCCGTCTTCGGCATGCGAGCAGCGGCGCCTGCACTGGCTTGCAACAACAGTTATTTCGAAGACCGGGTTGTGAAGTGGGATCCTGAAGCGATGAAGCTCGCCTAGCCTACGTCTCACGACGACCGTGCAGAAGGGAAACGAAAATCTTTGATCAACCAATACGTAATTCGATGTCAATAGAAACTCTCTCACCACAAACACGAAGACTTTTCTCGACTCTCTGGAGTCGGGTGGTACCAGCACTCGTGTTCGCTGTTGTGATTTCGGGCTGCGGAGACAAAACTGGCTCTGCCGAGTCGATGGCAGATGGCGGTGATCACGCTACGATGGGGTCGACTGCTAATATGTTATCAGCCGCCGAAACGGCTGATGGCTGGAAGCTACTCTTCGACGGGGAATCAACCGCGGGTTGGAAGGGCTACGGACATGAGACGTTCCCCACGAAAGGTTGGCGGGTATCAGACGGCGTGTTAATCGTCGAAGCGTCCAATACCGGAGAAGAAGGATTTGGCGGTGACATTGTCACGACAGAGTCTTTTGACAATTTCGAGTTTAGCCTGGACTTCATGCTTAGTGACACGGCGAATAGTGGAATACTGTATCGTGTTGTCGAAAATGATGATCCGATTTGGAATAACGCGCCGGAGTTTCAATTGCTTGACGATGCAACGTACATCTCGATGGGCGGAATGGACATGGCCACGCATTTGACTGGAGATAACTATGACATCCACTCGTCTTCTGTGAAGGCCAGCAAGGCTGTTGGTGAGTGGAATACTGCTCGGATTCTCGTCGACGGTGCACGCGTTGAACATTGGCTAAATGGTCAGATGACGGTCGCGTATGAACTGTGGAGCCCTGAATGGGAAGCGCTCGTCAAGAAGAGCAAGTTTGCAGAATATCCGAGTTATGGCCGTACTCAGCGTGGGCCAATCGGCCTTCAGGATCACGGCCACATGGTCAGCTTCCGCAATATCAAGATTCGATCGCTTTAGGCTCGGACGGATTGACGTTTAACTCAGTTGGATTGGGAAGCAATTGATTTGTGAAGTTGTTGTTTTGTGAAGTAACGGATC
>CBDTVC010000461.1:0-3569 GCA_965363925.1 uncultured bacterium
CCCCATTTACTCTTGTCTGGGACGAATCGAGGTACGCTTCAATATCGCGCATTACCGGGTCAAAGTACTCGGCTTCGTGTAGTAGCATTCCGTAGAACTCGCCGAGTTGATCTTTCTGATAGCGTTGCCACTTCGTCAGGACAACCTTTTCCAATTCTCGATGTGCTTCGATCAATATCGTTGGTGCCGGAGCTTCGAAGCCAACCCGTCCTTTGATGCCCAGGATGGTATCACCGATGTGATTGCCACGGCCAATGCCGTGTTTTGCTCCCACCTCATTTAACAGTTCGATCAATTGAACAGGATCCAGCGATTGCCCGTCAACGGCGACAGGCAGACCGTTTTCAAACTCGATGGTTACGACGTGCGCTGAGTTTGGCCATTCGTCCGGGCCAGCCGTCAACGTGTAGGCGTCTTCCGGAAGCGGTTGCGTCGTACCTGCCGTTTCTTTGCCGCCAATCGTAGTCCCCCACAGCCCGGCGTTTATCGAGTAGGTCGACTTCTTTTCCTCAACGGGGAATCCGCGATCACGGAGATATTCCGTTGTATAGGCACGCGAAAATCCCTCGTCACGAATCGGCGTAATGATTTCGATCTCCGGACCCAGCAGGCGAAGCGCCACGTCAAAACGAACCTGGTCATTTCCGGCTCCCGTAGATCCATGTGCAACAGACGTCGCGCCGTGCTTCTTCGCAACTCTAACGACGTGATCTGCCTGGATCACCCGTTCCGGCCCAACACAAAGTGGGTAGACTCCGCCGCGTAGCACGTTTCCCTTGATCAGATTGCTAAGAATCCGATCGTACAGATCTCGGCGCGCATCGATGACAACACATTCACTTGCACCAAGCTCCAGTGCTCGTGCCTTGACCGCTTCCACTTCGTCAGCAGAAACGCTGCCGGTATTCACGGTTACGGCAATTACTTCTTCACCCGTAGTCTCTTTCAGGTACGGGATACAAAAAGATGTGTCGAGGCCACCGCTGTACGCGAGAACTATTGCCATGTTAGGGTTGCGTTCGAGTTAGGTTGTGCCAATAAATATGGTGTAGAGGGGCTCTGCCCAAACACGCCAAAAGTATCCAAAAACAAAAAAAAGCGCCGATCCAGATGGACCGCCGCTTAACCAAGAACAGAAGCAATTCTATTTGCTCGAATTCCACGGAATGGCAGCAACCACCTGGTACACACTAGTACGCGGGCGAAGTCGACGGACGCGGCGCGCCGGGTTGCTGTGTTCTGTAGAGTTCATCATAGTAAAAGCTACGTCAGCGGCCAAGGGAAGTCAAGAGAAGCGGAGGAGAAGAGGAGAAGAGAGGGAGGCCGGGCGACGGTAGGGCTACGCAAACGCCTGACAATCCGACGCCACGGCCATAACGTCAATAACCTACGCCCGCCGCTGTGTCACTGCGCGGACATATTCCCGACGCATTTTGGCAATCGACTCAATCGAGATGCCCTTCGGACAAACGGCCTCACATTCTGCATGATTTGAGCAATCACCAAAACCTTCTTGCTCCATTGCCCCGACCATCGCTATTACTCGACGCTCTCGCTCCGGATGTCCTTGGGGAAGCAACGCAAGGTGCGAAACCTTGGCACCGGTAAACAGCGAGGCAGATGAGTTTGGACAGGCTGCCACGCAAGCCCCACAACCGATGCAAGCCGCGTAGTCCATCGCTTCTTCGGCGTCGTCCTTGGGGATCGGCATCGCATGCGCATCGGGTGCACCGCCAGCTCGTGCACCAATAAACCCACCGGCATCAATTATCCGATCAAATGCGCCACGGTCAACGACCAGGTCTTTGATAATCGGAAACGAAGATGATCGCCACGGCTCAACTACAATTGTGTCACCGTTAGCATAGTGACGCATGTGGAGCTGACACGAAGCCGTTCGAGTTTGCGGTCCGTGCGCGATCCCGTCAATCACGACACCGCAAGATCCGCAAATGCCTTCGCGGCAATCGTGATCAAATTCAACAGGGATTTCGCCCTTTGCCGTCAACTGCTCGTTCAAGACATCAAGCAGTTCAAGGAAGGACATGTCTGGATTGGCATCCTTTACCGTGTAATCAACGAGACGTCCAGGTTTGTCCGGCGATTCCTGCCGCCACACCTTCAAATGGATCGTCATTGCCTTAGCCATAGTTGCAACCTTTGTCGTTTCACCGCCTTAGCGGCACTTTGCGTCAATCAACCCTTGGATCTCCTACTTGTAGCTTCGGGTTGTGAGCTTCACATTGTCAAAGTCGAGTTCTTCTTTGTGTAACACTGCATCCGCCGGCTCACCTTTGTGCTCCCATGCAGACACAAACGAGAAGTCTTCGTCATTCCGCTGGGCTTCGCCTTCTGGAGACTTGTGCTCTTCACGGAAATGGCCACCGCATGACTCTTCCCGTGCAAGCGCATCTTTAGCCATGAGTTCACCGAGTTCAAGGAAGTCTGCCACCCGCCCGGCGAATTCAAGATTCTTGTTCATTGTCTCGTCGTGACCTGGAACGTTTACGTTCTTCCAGAAGTCCTTCCGCAACTCCGAAATGCTCGCCATGGCTTCCTGCAGTCCCTCTTTCGTTCGGGACATGCCTACATAATCCCACATGTAGTGACCAAGGGCGCGATGGTAATCGGTAACGGACCGGCTTCCATTTGTTTGCAGCAGTTGTTTCGTCTGCTCCAGGGCCGTCCGCTCGGCTTCGAGGAATGCCGGATCGTCGGTTGAGCCACCCGGAGTGACATCAGCCAAGTAGCCGCCAATGGTATAAGGGATCACGAAGTATCCGTCAGCCAAACCCTGCATCAGGGCACTTGCACCCAGTCGATTGGCGCCATGGTCAGAGTAGTTCGCTTCGCCCAGAACAAACAAACCCGGGACCGTGCTCTGAAGGTGATAGTCTACCCACAATCCGCCCATCGTGTAGTGAACGGCCGGATAGATTCGCATCGGTGTTTCGTACGGATTATCATCCGTGATGCGCTGATACATCTCAAACAGGTTGCCATATCGCGCTTCGATGGCGTCTTTGCCGAGGCGCTTGATTGCATCCGCAAAATCGAGATAAACAGCGAGTTGTGTTTCGCCCACTCCCCGACCGGCGTCACATTCTAATTTTGATGCTCGTGACGCAACGTCTCGTGGAACCAGATTTCCAAAACTTGGATATCGGCGTTCGAGGTAGTAGTCACGCTCGTCTTCAGGTATGTCGCGCGGACGTCGGGTATCGCCCTTGGTCTTCGGCACCCAGACGCGCCCATCATTCCGCAGGCTTTCACTCATCAACGTAAGCTTCGACTGGTAATCACCGGAAACCGGGATACATGTCGGGTGGATCTGCGTGAAGCTCGGATTTGCAAAGAGTGCACCCTTCTTGTGACATCGCCAGGCCGCAGTTACGTTGGAATTTTTTGCGTTGGTTGACAGGTAGTAAACATTCCCGTATCCACCAGACGAGAGCAAGACCGCGTCACCAAAGTGACGTTCTATTTCGCCGGTTATGAGGTTACGCGTAATGATGCCGCGAGCTCGTCCGTCGATCACAACGAGATCCAACATCTCCCGGCGGGAGAAC
>CBDTVC010000462.1:0-3566 GCA_965363925.1 uncultured bacterium
GAAGTAGATCGGATCCAGGATTCGTAGGGCCGACTGACGCTCGCAAAGGAAAAATGCGCCCGTTTATTCCCGATTCTTGACCAGAAGCTGTGTTTTCGACACATTTATGCGTTGTCGTCACTTCCAGGTTCATGCAAATTGCCCACTCTGATCGAATCGAGTGAAACGATTGTAATATTTTCTCGTTTACAGGTACGAATTGTATGGCCGCGATTTGCCGCCCTCCACAACACCCCGATCGCGATATGGACTGTAGCTACGACGACTCCGCTTTTTTCCCCTTTGGGCGAAAATTAAGCTTCCATAAACTTATTGACGCCTGGCGAGAAATTGCCACTTCTGCGTCAAGTGAAACGCAGCGAAATCTTGCAGCGGACATAATTCGACGCGCTGAGGCGATTCCGGAGTTATCAGAAGGGGTCGAATCGGCTAGCCAGGTTGCTGAATACAGCGGCCTTATCGAAGAGCTAATGTCGATCGTTGTGCCTGTATTCCGATCCAAAGATTGGCTGATCGGAGGTATGATACCGTTCAAGATGGATGCCTTTTACGCGACGCCCGGATTTGGGGCAATGGTAGCCGCGAAAGAGACAGCAATGGCGTCCGGTAACATTGACGGGTGGGAAAGCGTGGAAGAATTGGAGCGGTCCAAGCGGATGAATGCGCATCACATCATTCTCAACGAACTGTACGGCGTTGAGACATCGTATAATTTCCCATCGTTGTTGTCGTCGATTGGACCTGACGGTATGGCGTCGTATTACCGATTTCAGGTTGATCCTGAATTTATTGAGATCGTTGTAAATGGCGACAAGCCAGAGCTTTCGGACGAACAAATAAAGCAGCTCACTCGTGATCCCTTAAACGCCGAACTCTGGACAGAATTATTGCCGCCAGCTAAGTTTGAGTTTAAGGGATTTACGGTCATTTCGCTTATTGATGTTACCGAGCACGAGGTTCAAGGGCAGCTGAAGAATGATCTTCTTCAGAAAAACGCGGTTACGACTCCAGAGCGAGTTTCAAGTATCGAAAAACATCTTCGATCACTCCTTGGAATTGCAGACCTGCGAATCGGAATTATTGGTTTGACGTCCGGTCGCTTTGAGGATATCGAGCGGTCTCAGACGTTTGGTCGAAGCCTTTTGATTGATAGCAAAGGCATTCCGGATTGTCCGATGCGGAATAACTCGTCGTATGCCAAACTGTTTGAAACGGGTAAGACGGTGATTATCGACGACCTTGAAGAGTGCTCGTATTGTACTGGCTTTGAACATCGCATTAAATCTCAAGGCTTCAGAAATTTGATGCTGGTGCCGCTAAAGGATGGAGATCAGTTAGCAGGCGTTTTGGAATTGGCAACTTTGATTCCTGGTGAGCTGGATGCATTTAGCGCATCCAAACTGGACAGTGTTGTTTCCCTCTTTTCTGCTGCCATGGTTCGCAGCATCGATGAACGCTCAGATCGAATCCAGGCGTTAATAAAGAAAGAGTTTACCTCTATCCACCCAGCGGTTGAGTGGAGATTCAAAAAGGCGGCTGAGAATCTGGATCTACTCGCAAGTCGAGGGGAAAAGGGTGAGGCGGATGAAATTGTTTTCGAAGATGTCTACCCGTTGTATGGCTTGTCAGATATCCGCGACTCAACCGTAAAACGCAATGGCGCGATCCAGGAAGACCTGGTTGAACAGCTCAACCTCGCCTTGTCTGTGATTGTCGAGGCAAGCAGCAAGCGTCCGCTGCCAGCACTGGACGAGCTTGGATTTCGGCTGGATCGCTATGCGCAGATGATTGAGGATGGACTTACATCGGATATTGAGATTGGCGCACTGGAATTTCTAAGGAAAGACGTAGAGCCTCTCTTTAATCGATTGGCGGGAGACAGCCCGTCAATTGCAGCAAAAGTGCAAGAGTACAACGACTCGCTTGATAGCAGACTTGGCGTATTGTACAACCGCCGCCGTGGCTACGAAGAAGCGGTCGGGGCTGTGAACAAGACAGTGTCTTCCTTTCTTGCCAAAAAGCAGGTTGAGGCACAGTCCATGTATCCGCACTACTTCGAGAAGTATGAGACGGATGGCGTGGACTACAACATCTACGTTGGTGGCTCCATTGCAGAAGGGCAACCATTTGACGAGCTCTTTTTACACAATCTGCGGCTCTGGCAGCTTCAGACGATGTGTGGAATCGTGTGGGAGCTCAAAAAGACTACCGGCGATCTTGAGGTGCCCCTTGAGCTTGCTCACCTGATTCTAATACAGGACTTTCCGATCGCGATTCGTTTTTCAAAAGACGAAAAACAGTTTGGTGTTGATGGTGCCTACAATGCGCGGTACATGATTGTTAAGAAGCGAATTGACAAGGCAAACATTAAGGGATCAACGGATCGTGTTACCCAGCCGGGTAAAATTGCTATCGTCTATTCGCAAGAGAAAGAGAAACGCGAATACATGCGCTACCTCGATTACCTCTCCGCAGCGGGCTATATCGAAAACAATATCGAAGAATTTGATGTCGAGCCGCTGCAAGGGGTCAATGGGCTAAAGGTGCTGCGGATTGAAGTCGCTGCGTCCGCTCCAGAAATGGAAGTGCGTACACGCCCCGACCTTGCGGCAGAACTAGGTGGTACGCGCGAGTCTCGAACAGGAGACGACGCGCTGGTCCAATAGGGTTTCGCGTTGCTTTCAGCCTGGTTATAGGCTCGACTTTCTGATCCAGCGCTTTGACCAGGGTTCTCATCGCTGGTCTGGATCAAGGTCGGGCCAGAGAGTCACGGTGAAGAATCCCTGCAGACTGCGACTGGGTTGAAGGATATTCCGTCTGCAGATTGGATGCAATCTTGATTCAATACATCAGATTTCCATTCTTGCTTTCAGCTGGAATCTCCTGCATCGAATCCCAATGCTCAACAATTTTTCCGTTGTCATCGAACCGGAAGAAATCCATCGTCACGTACTGTTCGTCGCCTGGCCATGTTTGATGTGTATGCAGGGCGACTAAATCGCCATCGGCTACTGCACGCACAAATTCGATTTCCTTTCCAGGGTAGTCACGAGTCATCTCTTCGAAGTACTCGACGAAGTTGGCTTTCCCATCCCCAACCAATGGATTGTGCTGGACGTACTCATGCCCAACATATAGCTGCACAGCTTGGGCAGGATCACCCAGGTACGCCATTTTGTAGAAGTCGATGGCGTTCTGTTTGTTGTCTTTCGGTGTGCTGTTCATCAGTCTCCGTTGCTGTTGTCCATGTCGGCGGTAATGTACCAACGTCCGGATGGTAGCCGCTTGAGCAGCAGGATAAATTTGCCAATGTCCGGCTCGTCGATCGCGATGCTCGAGAATCTACTTGGCTCCAAGCCAACGTAAGGCCGCAACAGCGGCGTCGTCGTCTTCCAGCTGCGCATCGGGAATAAACTTGACGTACTCGTCTGGAGCAACAAATTCCGAATGGACAACCCCGTCTCTACTTCGATAGGTGCCAACCGACATAAGCAAAAAGGACGTGCTGTCGATCACGGTCCAATCATTTACCGTTGTCAGCCCATGAGTGCGTTCGCCGAAGAACT
>CBDTVC010000463.1:0-3560 GCA_965363925.1 uncultured bacterium
GGATGGGGCAAATACGTTTTAGCCAATCTCTCCTTTCTCAACTTCCTGCAGCCCACTCTTCCCGGTGTGTTTTCCGACAACATTCATACCGCAGTAAACGGTGCACTATGGACGTTGAAAATTGAGGTCGCGTTCTATGTGCTGGTACCGCTCATCGTGATTCTGTTTCGCCGTTTTGGGCGCATGCCGGTAATCGTCATCCTCTACGTTTTGTCGGTTGCGTACTCCGTCGGCTTTTCGCTCGCCGGCGACCAAACGAGTGACCCCCTGTATGCAATGCTTGGCCGCCAAGTGCCCGGGCAGCTTTCGTACTTCATGGCCGGAGCATTCTTGTTCTACAATCTTGCATTCTTTGAGCGTAACATGGCCTACTTCCTGAGTGGAGCGGTAGCGATAATGGTCGCTCGGGTATTTTGGCCGATGCCACTGTTCGAACCGTTTGCACTCGCAGCAATCGTTATATCCGCCGGACTGTTTGCCTACCTCGGCAATTTCGGCAAGTATGGCGACTTCTCGTACGGGACCTACATTCTACATTTCCCGATCATCCAGATGCTTCTCTACCTCGGGTGGCAACACAATTCTCCGTGGCTCTTCCTGGCATCCGTAATCCTCCTCACCCTGCTCGCCGCGTTCGCTATGTGGCATCTAGTCGAAAAGAGGTTCCTCTCAAGGCAAAGCCACTACATCGCATCAACCAAAGCTGTCAAAGATGACGCTTCTTCAATTAGCTCGTCGTAAACCCGCCCGCCTCGCGGCCCCACTTCTCTTCTTATCTTCTCCTCCTCTAATCTTCTGCTTGTCATCTTCCCCTCCTCCAATCTTCTGCTTTCCCCTGAATGAATATTCTAACAATCGATTCCCTGCACAAGAACTTCGGCGTCAAACCCCTCCTATCCGAAGTGACGTTCGGATTAGGAGACGACGAGAAAATGGGGCTCATCGGTGCAAACGGGTCGGGCAAAACAACCTTGATGCGGATTATCGCGGGTCAGGAAAAAGCGGACGGCGGTCGTGTCATGATTCCGAGTGGTTCACGGGTCGCGTATCTACCTCAGAACCCTGACTTCGAGGGCGATCAGTCCGTCCTTGATGCTGTTTTTGACCAAGGCGACCCAACCCTCCGCCTGCTGCACGACTACGAAGATGTTTCACACAAACTGGCAATCAGCGATGGGGTTGATGACAAACTGCTTGCGCGTCTCTCGGACTTAAGTCATCAGCTTGATGTCACGGGCGGATGGGATCGCGAGGCCGGCGCCAGAGCCATCCTTGACCGCCTGGGAATCATCGACACCGACGCGATCGTTGCCACGCTTTCCGGTGGGCAAAGGAAGCGAGTTGCTTTGGCACGAGCGTTACTCCTACAGCCAGACCTGCTCCTGCTTGACGAGCCGACAAACCACCTCGACACCGAGACTATAAGCTGGCTCGAGACCTACCTCGCACGTTACTCGGGCGCGCTCCTCTTGGTCACTCATGATCGTTATTTTCTCGATCGAGTTACAAACCGGATGCTGGAAGTAGAGCCTGGCGGCGTAACCAAGTATGAAGGAAACTACACCCGCTACCTTGAACTCAAAGAAGAACAGGAACGGTTAGCGGACGCGACCGAACGCACTCGTCGCAACCTTGCTCGTCGTGAACTGGCATGGCTACGCCGCGGACCAAAAGCGCGGACCTCAAAGGCGAAGTACCGTGTCGACCGCGCAAAAGCACTGCAGGAAAGTGGTCGCAGTGGGCCTGATTCAACGCTGGAATTGGCAGCTGCGTCAACACGACTTGGCAAGAAAGTCATCGAGATTGAGAACGTCTCAAAGGCCTACGGTGACGAGGTGCTCATCGACAAGTTCTCGCGGATTTTGACGAAGGATGATCGTATCGGAATCATCGGCGAAAACGGATCCGGGAAGACTACGCTTCTGGACATGATTATTGGCCGGGTCACGCCAGACAGCGGCACGATCGAGGTTGGACCCACTGCGGTGATCGGATACTTCGATCAGGAAGGTCGACCATTGGATGATTCACTGCGAGTCATTGATACGGTTACGGATGTCGCTGAAAGTGTGCGTACCGCAGACGGTGCCTACATTTCGGCCAGCCAAATGCTTGAACGCTTTCTCTTTCCTCCAGCTGTGCAATACACGCCGGTTTCGAAATTGTCTGGCGGTGAGCGTCGACGGCTTCATCTGCTACTGGTGTTGATGGGCGCACCCAACATCCTGCTGCTCGACGAACCGACAAATGATCTCGACATTCCGACCCTGGCTGCACTTGAGGAGTACCTCGACACGTTCCCGGGTGTGCTCATCGCCGTGTCTCATGATCGCTGGTTTCTTGATCGCACGGTAGACTCGATACTCCGGTTTGAGGGAGGTGGAGTTGTCCGCAGTTATCCGGGTGACTACAGCGCTTACCTTGAGATCAAGTCTCGCGAAGAATCCGCTGTAGCCGCAGCATCAGAAGCTGAACCTGGAGCCCGTTCTAACGCCACAGTAGATGTCTTGGCAACTTCCGCGGATACTGCGACACCCACGGCCACCAAGAAAGCAAGAACGGGAAAGCTCTCGTACAAAGAGAAGATCGAGCTCAAAGAGCTGGAAGAACGGATTGAAACTGGTGAAAGTCGCAAGTTGGAGATTGAATCCGAACTTGCAAAAAACTCTACGGATTTTGAACTGGTGTCTAGCTTATCAAACGAACTCGGCGAACTGACAAAGGGGCTTGATCGCGATGTTGAGCGATGGGCTGAGTTGGCGGAGAGAAGCGGATGAGGAGAGGAGTAGAAGCGGAGGATGGGAGGATAAGAAGATGGGAAGATGAGATTTTTTGACCTCTTCTCTCACGCTAGATCGAATAGCATTATTTCTGCGGATGGGCTTGCTGTTAGCTTTAGTTGGCCGCTTTCTGTGAAGCTTGCTCCGTCACCGTCGCTTAGTTCGGTGGAGCTGTTTGGTCCACTTTCTACCCTGATGGTTCCACGCAAGATCTGAAGCCAGGTCGAACGGCCAGCGGGCATTGGGTATTCTAGCGCACGAGAACCGGTGAGCTTTGAAAGGTAGATCCGCGCGTCCTGGTTGATTGTTAGTGACCCCGCATCGCCGTCCGGCGATGCTACTAGGCGAAGCGCATTGCTTAGCTCCTCGTCATCAAATCTTTTCTGCTCGTAGCTTGGTTCGATGTTGCGTTCTTTGGGAAGCAGCCAAATCTGATAAAAGTGTGTCAGATTCGTATCGGATGGATTAAACTCGCTGTGGGCAATGCCCGCACCCGCGCTGATGCGTTGAAACTCACCGGGACGCAGCACCTCGCCGTTCCCCATGGAGTCTTTGTGTTCCAACTCACCATCAAGGACATACGACACGATCTCCATATTGTCGTGCGCATGCGTACCGAAGCCGCGACCGGGAGCAACGCGGTCTTCATTCATCACACGTAGCGAACGAAACGACATGTGCCCTGGGTCTGAAAACGAACCAAACGAAAACGTGTGATAGGTTTTCAGCCACCCATAGTCAGCATGGCCGCGGCTCGCTGCTTTTCGGATCTTCATTTTT
>CBDTVC010000464.1:0-3556 GCA_965363925.1 uncultured bacterium
AACGCACTGCTTTAACGATGACAGTTGTGCCAGAACCTCAAGTTCGCGTCGCCGAAAGGCTTGCTCACCTTCCTCGCCGAAGAGTTCGGCAACGGTCTTTCCTGCTTGCAACTCGATTCGTTGATCGAGATCAACAAAGTCGTAACCGAGGGTATTGGCAACCATTCGGCCGACGGTCGTTTTCCCCGCAGCCATGAAACCCGTAAAATAGATCCGATCCGGAAGCGTGTACACCCTGAAAACACATTTAGTAACGGAGATCCGAGCGTGGCAAGATACCGATTGTTAATCGAATACGACGGTACTGACTTTCATGGCTGGCAGCGACAACCAAACGCCACGACTATTCAGGCTGAGGTAGAAGCGGCGCTGGAAGTTGCTTTGCGGCAACCGATCGTGATTACAGGTTCAGGCCGAACCGACGCTGGCGTACACGCACGGGCGCAAGTTGCACATTTTGATATTGATTCCCAGCTGCAAGATTTGAAACAGTTGCGCGCGTCGCTCAATGCATTAACTCCGCGGGCAATCGCCATCCGAAACGTTTGCGAGTGCGAGTCTGATTTCCATGCTCGATTTGACGCCATCCGCCGGAGCTACACGTACCGCGTCAGCACTGTTCCGATTGCGTTGGATCGGCACGTAAGAGTTGTTGTCCCGCTGGAGACGAACTTCGATTTGATGAACGGCGCAGCTGACTTTCTCATTGCCAAACGCGACTATTCGTGTTTCTGCCTGACGCAGTCCGAAACAAAGAACAGAGTGTGCGACATTGTTCAATCACGCTGGAAGCCTGGAGTGCGGAATGGCGACTGGGACTTCGATATCGCCGCAGATCGTTTTTTGCACGGAATGGTCAGGGCGATTGTGGGTACCCTACTCCAAATTGGCCAAAAAAACAGATCTGTATCCGACTTGACGCGTATCATCGAATCCAAAGACCGGAGGGAAGCTGGCCCAGCAGCGCCCGCACGTGGGCTCTCTCTTGAAGAGGTCTTGTACGATTAATCGGAGCGTCGTAACAGAGAAATGCACAAACGAATACTGATTGCACTTACGGTCGCCTCGTCATTTATCGGACTCGGTTGCGAGCGTCCGTTTGTCGAAGTGTCTACGCCACAGGTGACGATCATTTCTCCGGCGGATTTATCCAGAGCAATTCCGGAGAACGAAATCCTGCTTCAGCTCCGATCAACCTCTTTCCGTGCGGTTACCCAGGTTTTGGTTAACGGCGCAGAACTTACGGCCGGCCAGAACAACGAGTGGTCGATCTTCATTCTGCTGCAGCGTGGACTTAACGCCTTCGTTATCGAGGCGATCGACACGGATTTCGTTTCGTCACTCGACACAATCTATGTGCTCCGAGCCGATGGCGACGTTTCGCAGTTTGGGCCTCGCTTGCCGTCCGGGATTGGCGGGTTCGCCACAACACAGTTGTTCGGCGGTGGTGTGGTGGTGACCGGCGGCGCTCAGCAGCAAGGCAGTGCAGGGAGAACGCAAATCTACCGGTTGCCAAACGCTGAAGAATCCTGGCAGACCCTGAGCGAAACGCTGAACTACGCGAGGGTCGGACACACAGGTACGCTCCTTCCAGATGGTCGAATCCTTATTGCCGGAGGTGGTTCGCGGGATGAAGTTACAGAAGTAAGCCACCTCGTCGAACAAGTTGAGATAGTGGATGCATTTGCACCAACAGTCAAGGAGATTGTGGTGGTCGGTGAGCCGATCCGCCGAACCTATCACACGGCGAGCGTACGCACGACCCAGACCGGTACGGTCATCGATCTTTTTGGTGGGGTTGGCGACATTACCTACGCGCCAACTCCCAGGCTTGGTACGCGATCCGACATTCGCAGTTTTCTATTGCGAAACGATACGTTGTTTGCTTTGGGCGGCGGAATTGGAGGCAGGCTGGGGCCACCCATGTCAGGCCATTCACAAACTCGATTGCGAGCCAATCCGTCTTTCGCACCAACTCAATTTCTGTTTCTTGGCACGCAGCGCACTGGTTCGGGCGAGAGTGCCGTCAGCTTTGAAGTAGATTTTGCCGATCCGCTCGGCCTCATCCCGGTTGACTATCCCGAACCGATTATCCCTCGCACGCGTCATGCTGAGGTTCTCGTAGCTGACGGGCTCATTGCGATTATGGGAGGTCGAACGGGTACCGGCACATCGGCACTATCTTCGATTGAGGTCTTTTCGGAACTCGCTGGACGTTTTTACGACATACCTGTCCCAAATTCTCAATCCCAGCGCCGTTACAACCACGCAGCGATTCGGCGATCAAATGGTACGATTCTGGTAATGGGAGGGTTTACTGAGAACGGCTTGGGTACAACATCTACCGAAATCGTCTCTTTAGGGTTTTAAAGTCCGAATAACCAGCGAACAGCGCTAGAGATGAACGCCCAACAACTCCTCCGGATTTTAACGGTTGCGATCGTTACCGTCCTTGCCGTAACAATGCTTGGCGTCATCCTTAAAGTGACGACCTTTGTCGTCTCGATGGGCTTTAATACAATCCTTGTCCTGCTTCTCGTGGCAATCGTGATCCGCTTTTATTCGATTCTACGCCAAAAACGTTGATCGGACGGTAGGGAGCAGCGCTCTCTCAACGGCGCGACGGCCCGTGGTTTCCTTCCCCGAGGTTTCCTTCCTGGAGGTTTCCTTCCCCGAGATTTCTGTATCCCGAGGTTTCTGTACCCAGCAGTTCATTCGACTTCACTCCATTTGTGCCCGTCCGAGTGTGGCCATGCCGAGTGTAGCCATGCCGAATTGCCATTTCTTGCTGGCCAACCTAGCTTGAAGCTGGGATATCGCCGGTACGCGTCGGGGGGTCAAAGCTGTCGTAAACGCCGTCGCGTACAGACAAATTCAAAGTCTCGAACATAGCCGTTTGTACTTCGTTTGGAGAATCGCTGGTCCGAACCACGGCGGCGTCTATCTTGCGAGCTGCGAACCATTCTTCGTCTTCCAACAAATTCTATATGAGCGCCAACTCCAGCCCGAACGACGGATCTCAACCGTCAGGCAAGTCAGGTGGACCCGGACAGAACCCGGCTGCAATCGACATCGGGGTCACGTCTGAAACCGGCTTTCTCAAAGCGTTGATTGTCCACACCCCCGGCGAAGAAATGCAGATGGTATCGCCATCAGCGACCGGAGAGTTGTTGTTTGAAGACATACTCTATGTTGAGCACGCTCAGCAAGAACACTCGTTGATGGTCGATATTTTTTCATTGATCTGCGGTCGGGGTGGGAATGTACTTCAGATATCAGATCTATTGCTGCAGGCGTTTGAGCAGTCAGATGCTCGAGAACAATTTGTCCAGGATCTCTGCCGCGCCACGACGTCACTTAACCTCAGTGCCGTCGCTAGCGAGCTAAAGAAATTAAGCCCGACAGAGTTGCATCGTTTTGCCCTGACGGGTATCTCACCGTTACCGATAGTTGTCCCACCAAGCCCCAATCTGCTCTTTACACGGGACCTCGCTGCAGTCGTCGGCGACCATCTGGTGCTCAGCAATCCGGCCACCGCGGCGCGGACGCGTGAGTC
>CBDTVC010000465.1:0-3555 GCA_965363925.1 uncultured bacterium
CGTCTTTTCTGACCCCTAACTTACCTGTAGGGCGGGGTGGGACAGGGGCCCAATTGCCGCGGCAGAAACAAATTCTGAACCCGGCATGCAGTTGAACCGGAATTCTTTAAACACAAGAGTAGAGACAGAACACATGAGTAACACGTTGAAGATTGTTGGGATTGCCGGGAGTTTGCGAGAAAACTCCTTTAACCGGTCACTGCTTCTTGCGGCTGCAGAGCTTGCGCCGTCGGACTTGCAGATCGACGTTGTTGACTTGAACGAAATTCCGATCTTTAATCAGGACCTTGATTCGGATGGCGAGCGGACCGAGCCCGTGGAGGCCCTGAAATCGGCAATCCATTCTGCGGACGGTGTATTGATTTCAACGCCTGAGTATAGCTACTCAATGCCAGGAATGTTAAAGAATGTCCTGGATTGGAATGCGCGTCCGGGGCAAGGAATGGGACGGCCGATGTCGGGAAAACCGACCGGCATCATGGGCGCATCTCCGGGTGGAAGTGGAGCGATGCGCGCGCAGGAGCAAGTGAAGCTTGCACTGTTAGCGATGCTTGCACCGATTTATCCGCACGGCGGAATTGCTGTTGCCCGCGCGTATGAAAAGTTTGATGAGCAATCGAAATTGTCGGATGAAGGTACGCGCACTTTCCTGGCGAAGTACCTGGTCGGGTTTTCTGAATGGATTCGGACGATGCAGTAGCGTGCCTGGTCGGGGAAATTGTTTGCGAGTTCGCGATTGAGCGCGCACGATCAGTCGGGTGCAAACTGATTCAGCTTACCACGGACAAACAGCGCCCCGATGCAATCCGGTTTTACGAAGGAATCGGTTTTACGACTTCTCACGAGGGTATGAAACTCAAGCTTGACTGAATTGGTCGATAGAGTGTTCGTGAGCTTGTGTGTCAGAGCCAGATGCTGACGTGATTGTATCGGATGATGACGGGCAGCCAGCGACTATTCCAGTATTGCAACTCCTTCCCCGGAAGTACTCGCGAGAAATGTGAGCCAAAGAAAGACGGTTGTGGTCCTCGAGAACGGTCAAACCAGTTTCGTATCATTGGACACCGATACACACATTCATCGCTCACTCGTATGCTTCATCGAATAACGTCCACTCGCTCCATGCTTTTCGGAGCCCTGCTTATTGCTGCCGTCCTTTTCGTTTCGGCCGGTTGCTCCAAACCCGATTCGGAAGCTCGGAAAGATTCAACTAGCGCGGATACTCTCCGTCTTCTGGCTTACAACATCCATCATGGTGAGGGAATGGATGAGGTGTTGGATCTTGAAAGAATTGCAGCACTGATCCGGACTGTTAACCCTGACATCGTCACGCTCCAAGAAATCGACAGCGTCGCTGGAAGAACGGATGGCGTCGATCAAGCGGTTGAGCTCGGGCGGCTCACAGGTCTGACTCCCGTATTCGGTCGATTCATGTCGTACGACGGCGGTGCGTACGGTATGGCTCTGCTTTCTCGATGGCCGATTGTTTCAACGCAGAACATCCGCCTTCCCGATGGTGAAGAACCTCGGAGCGCGCTTTCTGCTGTTATTTCCTCGCCCGATTCCGATAGGCAAATACGCGTCATTGGAATACATTTTTACCGCACCGAAGAGGAGCGGATGGCGCAAGCGCTCTCACTCGAAGAACAACTTGGCAACGACGAACTGCCAACCGTTCTTGCCGGCGACTTTAATTCGACGCCCGACTCACCCGTCATTGCCCATCTTTCCCAAGGTTGGCAAATCGTTAACAAGGGGGACGACCGACTTACGTTTTCCTCGTTTGATCCATACGAAGAAATTGATTTCGTGATGTACCGTCCGGAAAACACTTTCATGGTAAGCGGGCAACGAATGATGGACGAACCCGTCGCGTCAGATCACAGGCCGATGTTCGTGGAGTTGGTGGTGAAGTGATGGCCAACCAAGAAACTTCGGGGCCCTTGTACCGACTTGCAGCGTTTTACGACAACACCCGAAGGCGATCCGGCTTTTGATTGGAGGCCCTCAATGCGCCACAATTGCACGTGTTGCCGCTGTCTGTCCATCGACGCCGACGATCCGGATCAGATAAACACCAGACGCCCAGTCTGAAACATCGTACGTAATCTGGTGGAGTCCCTCTGCAAGAAACGGGTGTGCAGTGTTCGAAACGACCCGCCCGAGCAAATCGACAACCGTTATTTCGGTCGCTTGTGCTTTGTCCGCTGTAACCTCGACGATAAATTGATGAGCAGCTGGATTTGGGAATGCAACTGCCGACAAGTTGGATTCAACATTGACTTCTGATCCGTTTTCAATGCCAGTCGGAAGGCCCTCCCTGAATTGCGCGCGTATTGGGATGGATCTGTTTGTCAGTTGGACGCCCGCCACGACGTCCCATAGGCCCAACCAGTGTGTTCCACTCGGGAATGGACCAAAGAGGAATGAGGTATTCTCCGTCTCGTACGTGGAAACGCCCATTACAAGGTGGTTTGCGTCCGCCCCGACGTCCTTTATCGAAACGTAGATAATCAGATCGTCAACCCGGAGCTCCGGATATATTGCAACGTCGATGGTTGTGAAGCGCAGCAAATCAGAAACGACGGGTTGATAGTTGCCTTCGTCTCGAATTTCCAGCGAGAAAAATACATCTCCTGGAAAGCCACCGTCATCGCGATGAAATTCGATCAGCAGGTCGCGCGGATCGGACGGGCTACCTTGAATCGTGCCCGACGCATCTGCAAGTTCATTCAGGAAGAAGGGGTCGATGAACAACTTCGAAAAATCCGCTGTCGCTGGGCGTCTAAAGCGAACCGCTTGCGTCCATTCTGGGCCAAGTTGGAAAAAGTGTGTGCCGCCAGAGTACAATCGACCCGTATCAAAAATTTGGTTGACCGTGACGTGCGCGGTGCCCGCCCAATCTCCGCGAAGAGCAAACTGCGTTGATGGTTCGCCCAACGCTACCTGGCTTAGAATGATCGTGGCTGCATCGAACGATCCTTGCAACAGGTCCGGCTGGTCGTCAATACTCAATTCTTGAGTCGTCAAGGTGCCATCGATATTCTGAAGAATTGCTCGGGCTCTGAGGCTTGCTCGTTGACCAGCGGTTGTTGCGTCGAGCGTGACCGACAAGTCACGTACGTTCAGCCACTGCAGCATTTGGACCGCCCCCGGCGCAAGCGTATTTGTTACCGTATTGATCGAAGAGCCTTGGCTGGCGTCCAGCGTACTCGTCGGTTTGGTCGGGAGCGTTGCGTATCGCTCTGCAGTATAGCCCCACTTGTTTTGAATCGTTCTGTCGTTGACGAAATTCGCAGTATGGAAATCGATGACCAGTTCTTCGAGCGTGTAGCCAGCATTCGTAGCAAGTGTCACCAGACTCGCGACGTCGGAATCAGCATTGCGGGTGAGAGCGGCGACGGAATCTATTCCAACTCGATCGGCGAGGTAGTGGATAAACAAGCTTCCTCGTTGTGCGTCGCCGACAAATCCTTCCCACGACAATAGGCCGATGTTGTGTTCGATTGGGAATTCAAGATAATCGACTGCGAGTGGTTTCGAAGCCGTTGATAG
>CBDTVC010000466.1:0-3543 GCA_965363925.1 uncultured bacterium
AGTTCTCAGGGTCAGAACTTATCCAGGGAGAGCCCGACGCATCGAGTTTCCCGTCTGGTGGATTGCGCGCGACGTTTGAAGCTCGCGGATACACCGCATGGGACCCAACGTCGCCAGCATTCATAATCGAAAACAAAGGCGGATCGTACCTCGCTATCCCAACTGCATTTGCATCGTGGACCGGCGAAGCGCTTGACCATAAGACGCCGTTGCTTCGGTCGATGGCAGTGATCGACAAGCAGGCACGACGTGTACTCAAGTTGTTTGGAGTCAAAGGCGTGAACAAGGTGACGACTACCGTTGGTTGTGAGCAGGAGTATTTCTTGATTGACGAAGAGTACTATTATCGTCGTCCCGATTTGATCAACTCTGGTCGTACGCTTTTCGGAGCCAAACCCGCCAAGGGACAGCAGCTTGATGACCACTACTTTGGTTCCATTCCGGATCGCGTGCTTACCTGCATGTTGGAAACGGAAAAAGAACTCTATCGTCTTGGCGTCCCTGTCAAAACACGACACAACGAAGTTGCACCGAGTCAGTACGAGATTGCACCGATGTTTGAGACGTCAAACATAGCGGCAGATCATCAGCAGCTTCTGATGTTGATTCTCCAGCGTGTTGCACGTAAACATGGCTTTGTGTGTCTGTTGCATGAGAAGCCATTCGAAGGGGTTAACGGATCGGGCAAGCACAACAACTGGTCGTTGGCGACAGATTCGGGTATGAATCTCCTTGACCCGGGCGACAATCCGCATGACAACATGCAGTTTCTGTTTTTCTGCGCAGCTGTTGTTCGTGCAGTTCATAAACATGCTGATCTCGTACGGGCCTCCGTCGCTTCAGCGGCAAACGATCATAGGCTCGGCGCAAACGAAGCCCCGCCCGCGATCATGAGTGTTTTCCTCGGCGAGCAGCTAGAGGATGTTTTCTTGCAACTCACCAAGGGGACTGCAAAGTCTTCGATGCAGGGCGGATTTCTTGGCCTTGGCGTTGACACGATGCCAAGTCTACCAAGGCATGCAGGCGACCGAAATCGGACATCGCCATTTGCCTTCACCGGCAATAAGTTCGAATTTCGAGCCGTTGGTTCATCGCAGACAGTATCCGTCCCCAATGTCGTGCTGAACGTAACGGTGGCATCTGCATTGGAAGAGATGTCTGATATGCTTGAGAAAGCACTTGAGGGTTCAAAGCGAACTGCGAAGACGTTCGAAGCAGCAGTCGGGAAAGTGCTTAAGTCGGTAATAAGAAGTGCTCGTCCGGTTGTGTTTGGTGGCGACAACTACTCTGCAAACTGGCACGAAGAGGCAGCAGAGCGCGGTCTCCCCAATTTCAGAACTACTGTTGATGCGTTGGAGTCGCTGAGTGCGGCGAAGAACGGTCGATTGTTCGAACGATACGGAGTACTTTCAAAGAAAGAGCTGCATAGCCGCCAGGAAATCTGGCTTGAGCAGTACGTCTTAACGATCAATATTGAAGCCGAGACAACAGTGTCGATGGCTTCAACGATGATCTTGCCAGCAGCGATCCGGTATCTCGGAGATATTGGCAGCACGATCGTGTCAACATCCGGACTTCAGCTCAAGTTGACCGGCGCAAAGTCTGTCGCAAAGGCGCTGGGTTCCGGCATTGATGCCCTGCAAAAATCTACGGCAAAACTTGCTGACTTGAATCAGGCGGACTGGGGCGCTGACGCTTTGTCGCAGGCTCGATTTATGGAAAAGAAGGTAGTTCCAGCCATGCGCTCAGTGCGTGATGCTGCTGATTTGCTCGAGCGAATCGTAGCACGTGATCATTGGCCAGTTCCTACGTATTCAGATATCCTCTTCGTGAAATAGTTGTTGCGAGTTGGCTGATGATCCCATCTGCCCGACATTAGCGCATTGGTGTTAGCTTGCTCATCGCCTAAAATTTTCATTGACCGTTGTTCCGACAAATGTGACGACCTGCGCCTGCGTCTGTGAATTGGATCAACACGTGCCGTCCAGGAATTCGTGGCCGGCATGATCTTAAGTCATTGGGAAATAGTGCCTGGAGACCCAATCGCTGTCCACGTGTGCGTGTGGACGTGATTGCAAGGGAGACCGACGTCATTTTGTGACGCCGGTCTCCTGAGTATTATCCGGTGACTGGCTATCCCGATTCTATTTGCTATCTTTTCAGCGTTTCGGCCAAGGTATGAAGTGATCCTGACGGCCCCAATTGATCATGCTGAAAGACGACCCGTCGGGTAAATGAAGCAAAACGGAAATTCGGACTTGTGGCAATCAACACCAGTACTGAGGGCTGTCATCGCACATGGCTGATTCACGCGATGATAAAAGCCCTTCGGCGTCCAGTGAACAAGACCGAGCACTGGTCGAACGCGCTCTTGGCGGAGACGAGACGGCCTATCGTGAGTTAGTCGGGAAGTACGACAACGCACTGAAGCGGCATGTTTCCCGGATGGTACGTGGTGCAACAGAAGTTGATGACCTTGTACAGGAGTGTTTTATCAAGGCGTTCGCCGCCCTTCCGTCGTATTCGTTTGACTATGCCTTCAGCACTTGGCTGTATAAGATCGCGACGAATCACTCCATCGACTTCCTTCGCAAACGGAAGCTGAAAACGACATCGATTGATCAGCCGATCAAGGCGAAAGATGGCGAAATCGATTTTGAGCTTCCGGATGTGACGTATCGCCCGGATAAGCACATTGTTGAGGATCAACGCAAGGAGATTCTGCAAGGTGCGATCGATTCGTTGCCGGAAAAGTATCATCGCGTGATCGTGATGCGTCATCAGCAGGAGAAGTCGTACGAAGAGATTTCTCGCGAGCTTGATCTACCACTGGGAACCGTGAAGGCGCATATTTTTCGCGCTCGTGCCATGTTGTATCGGAAGCTGCGGCACAGTCGGGGTTCGATGTAGAGGTGGCGTGGTCTGTCTCTTTAATCGTGTGGGATCAGTAAGTCAATGACATGTTTGTCGGCTTCGGATGCCCAACGTTTTTGCCTTTGGTTTGCTTCAATTCTTTCGAGTAGCTTTCAGCGGGGTTAGTGGGATTTCGCCGCCCCGGGCAGGATTGCCGATGTGCCGTGGTTCATCCCTGTAACGGCAAACGCACCGTTAGCTCTCACCATCGCATAGCAGCCAATGTGCGTCCGCCCCCAAACTATACCAACCACAACACCCCCCAATTCCAGCTAATACCGAATGCTAAGCCGCTATTCCCGGCCAGAAATGGCTGAAATCTGGACTGAAAAGGCACAATTCCAAGCCTGGCTCGATGTTGAACTTGCTGCGTGTGCCGCCTGGTCTGAACTCGGCGTGATACCCCCCGAAGATGTCGACCTGCTCTATAAAAATGCTTCTTTCGACATTGAGCGAATCAACGAAATCGAAAAGGCCACACGACACGATGTCGTCGCCTTTACCCGTGCTGTTAGCGAGACACTCGGCGACGAAAAGAAGTGGGTGCACTACGGACTCACCTCTTCCGATGTCGTTGATACGGCTTGGTCGGTCCGGCTCTTCAAAGCCAACAGACTAATCCGCGAGTCA
>CBDTVC010000467.1:0-3542 GCA_965363925.1 uncultured bacterium
CGTCTTCGTCGTCATCAACAATCAGAATATTTCGAAACAGGGGGTTCATTCTTCGCTTTTGGGGGTGACGAAACGCAGTATAGCAATAAGGGTACCGATTGGCGAGGGCTCGCCGGCTTGGTGAACGAGACGCAAAAGCTAAGCTGCTTCAGCGATTAGAGTTGCTCTGGATAGCACACGGTATATTGGCGCCCTTATGGGTGTCCGCACGCGGACACCCATGTCCGCAGGCGTTCACCTCTAGTTCAATACCGTATTGGGAGCCACCAAGATCGGCCTTAATGGACGGTTTGCGATAGTTTTTGGTGCGTGGCACACGCCTTGCAAAGCAAGTAACCAGTCGCTCGCAGGGACAGTAGGTTATCAGCTGTAGGTCGTAAGCAATCGGTCGTCAACAATCGGTCGTTAACAATCGACCAACTAGAATCTGCCGTCAATAATTGACGCTACGCAAGCGACGAAAAACTTTACACAGATGTCGGACGATACCAAACAAACAAACGAAAGCGCCTCAATCCTGACTCAGAAGATTGGGGGCGGTGCAAATGGGTCTACCGGTGAGGGAAGCGACCGCGTTATCCGACAATCGCGCTGGAATCGGCGACGAATGACCGGCATCGCTGGCGCCCTTGCCCTCATCCTCCTAATCGTGTGGGGTTATCGGCAGACACTTGGTGGCCAGCGCTTGCGCGTTCAGACTGATCGCATCACAACTGCGATTGTTGAGGAGGGTCCGTTTCAAGAGTTTGCGCAGGTTACGGGAAACGTGTTACCCAGAACGACGATGTATCTGGATGCCGTAGAGGGTGGGCGAGTCGAAGACATTTTTGTCGAAGAAGGGACTCAGGTGGAGGTGGGAACGCCTCTTCTCAGGCTGTCAAACAACGACCTTCAGCTTCGGTTGATTAATGCGGATGCCCAACGGATCGAACAAATCAATCGGGTTCAGGATACGCAATTTCGGATGGAGCAAAACGCGTTGAGTTTGCGCCAGCAGCTTGCCGAAATGAACTATCAGATTGATCGCCTGAAGAAGATTCACGAACGAAATCAGGATCTCTTCGAGAAGAAGCTTATCTCCGAGCAGGAATACGACGTGACGGCTAAGGAATATGCCTACTGGCAGCGCAACAAAGACCTTACGCTTACCGGGTATCGCCAAGATTCACTTCGAACACGCAGTCAGTTGCTGCGGATGCAAGGATCCGTCACCCGAATGGACGCGAACTTTGAAGTCATCCAACAAATACTTGACAACCTTACGGTACGAGCGCCGATATCTGGACAATTGACGTCTCTGAACGTCGAATTGGGAGAGCTCCACAGCCCTGGCTATCGTTTTGGACAGATCGATGAGCTTGACGGGTTCCGGATTCGGGCAGGCGTTGATGAGTTCTACATCGCGCGAGTATTCCCGGGACAGACCGGTCGCACCATGTTGGTTGCCGGTGAAGAATTTGAGTTGGTTGTTCGTCGCGTCTATCCGGAAGTTCGAAACGGTCGTTTTGAAGTTGATCTGGATTTTGTTGGTGAAGCACCAGAGAACATCCGCCGCGGACAGACCATCCGGTTTCGACTGGACTTGAGCGACCCATCCGATGCCTTACTGATTCCAAAAGGCGGCTTCTTTCAATCAACGGGCGGCACTTGGATTTATGTGATCGGGGAAGACGGTAACGCCCGTCGACGCGATATCCAGATCGGGCGACAGAATCCGCAATTCATGGAAGTTGTAGGCGGGCTTGAGCCTGGTGAAGAAGTGATCACTTCGAACTACGACACGTTCGGCGAGGCAGACATCCTTGTCCTTGAATGAGATGGGCACCAGAAAGTGGGCATCGCTAAATGCATGGTAGGCCTGCAAACGATTTACACGATAACGGAAGCGCGTAACAACCGAACAGTCTTAACTCTCAAAACGGATAGCAACCGATGATCGAAACTGTAAACCTTTCCAAGAGCTATCGCACGGACGAAGTCGAAACAACCGCGCTTAACGATGTTTCGCTCACGATCAAAAGTGGTGAGTTCGTTTCGATCATGGGCCCTTCAGGTTGCGGAAAATCCACTCTGCTAAATATCCTTGGGCTGCTGGATTCGCCGACCGACGGTATTTACAATTTTAACGGTACAGACGTCTCCAATCAGTCGGAACGACAACGTGCACAAATGCGCAAAGGTAACATTGGATTTGTGTTTCAGTCCTTCAACCTGATCGATGAGCTGACGGTGCACGAAAATGTCGAGCTCCCGCTGCTATATCTCGGAGTATCGGCGTCAGAGCGGGAGCAGCGTGTCACGGCCGCCCTTGAACGTACACAAATCATGCATCGCCGTGGGCACTTCCCTCAGCAACTATCGGGCGGACAGCAACAGCGTGTCGCTGTCGCGCGTGCAGTCGTCGCAAACCCTGGATTGATTCTGGCCGATGAGCCGACGGGTAACCTCGACTCGACCAATGGCGAGGAGGTAATGAAGTTACTATCCGAACTCAACGAAGCCGGGACTACAATTGCCATGGTTACACACTCCCCGACGGACGCTGAATACAGTCACCGGACAATCCACTTGTTCGATGGACACATCGTCACGGAAAACTTCATGACCAAGTCGCACTCGGCGTGACGGCTTGATGATGTACGGGCGACTGCCCACCGAATCGCTGGCAATCTGCACGCCTGTGTTACAAGTTTTCATGTCTAAAATCCGTCTCGAAACAAAGCGAACAATCTTGTGAGTATTCCAGTTTATGAAATGCGGCGCTTGATGCGCTCATATGGGAAGGGAGCATCCGAGTCCCACGTACTTCGTGGCGTATCGCTGGACATTGAACCGGGTGACTTCGTCTCGATCACTGGTCCGTCGGGCTCCGGCAAATCAACCTTGTTAAACATCATGGGGCTGCTCGAAACGCCGAGTAGCGGTGAATGTTATTTCATGGGAAGGGCGGCCCACGAATTGTCTGAAAAAGACCTTGTCAAGATTCACCGCGAGCACATCGGTTTTGTCTTTCAGGCCTATCACCTGATTGACGACATGACGGTCTACGAAAACCTCGAAATGCCCCTCCTTTATCAGAAGATGAAGACATCGGAACGGAAAAGCATTATTGCGGATGTACTTGATCGATTCAACATGGTGGCAAAGCGAGATCTATTTCCGGAGCAGCTCTCGGGCGGTCAACAACAGCTCGTAGGAGTCGCCCGCGCAATTGTGATCAACCCCAAGGTGATTTTGGCAGATGAACCGACTGGCAACCTGCACTCCAGCCAAGGCGACATGATTATGGGCCTGCTGAAGCGCCTGAACAAAGACGATGGTGTCACGATCGTGCAGGTAACACACAACGACGACTACGCAAAGCTTGGCAACCGTGTTGTTGAGTTGCTGGACGGCGAAATCAAAGCAATTACGAATACTTCCGAATAAGCCGGCCGACGAGACAATCCCCCCGGGGGCGCCACCCTCTGTCCCCAAGCTGCCTAAGCTAATCACCTTACACGTCACCGACACATGCAAGTTTGTACTACAACGAGCGGGCC
>CBDTVC010000468.1:0-3542 GCA_965363925.1 uncultured bacterium
ACGTGCTTGTGCTATCTGGGTCGGCAAACCGGAGGTGGCATCTCATTGAAGTGGGCGCGGCGCTAACGCACAATCGCGCACTCTTGACAGTCGCGACAATTCTCGACAGCTCCACTATTTCTGCGGATCGAATCAAGGCTTTTGAGCAGACAACTCGCGACACATTGATGAAACGTGGCGTCCGGAGCCTCGTGCGAATCGTCCCTTCTTCAGACCGATTTGAGGGTTCTCGACAACTCGTAACGACGTACGGACTTGGAGCCATGGTTCCCAATACGATTGTGCTGGGAGCGAGCGACAAACCTGTCAACCGACAGGAATTTGCAGACTTGATCTCGTTTATTTTTGCATCGAAACGAAATACCGTAATTGTCCGCTACAATGCGGATCGCAAATTTGGCAATAGAAAACGAATCGACGTTTGGTGGGGCGGATTAAAAGGCAATGGTGGCCTCATGATGATTCTCGCCTACCTGGTCAGTACGAGCCTTGAGTGGCGTGGAGCGGAGATTCAGATCAAGATGGTTGTCCCCAACGAATCAGCCGCGGTGACTGCTCGACAGAACCTCGAACAAATCATTTCAAGTACGCGAACGGGCGCAACGCCAAACATCCATGTTGCTAACGGGAGATCATTCGACGATATCCTGCACGAATCATCTCGAAATACCGACCTCATTTTTGTTGGGCTCGCTGAACCTGACGATGATTTTGCGGCGTACTTTGATCGAATCTTGAAACGTACATCCGACTTGCCATCAACCCTACTCGTACTTAGTTCCGAGGACCTCGCCTTTGGCGATGTACTAATGCAGGAATAGCATCACGGTAGGAGACCGACGCATTGGCCAGGCCTATTATCGAGTGTCAAGTGCTGAACGATTCTCCGCAGCCCTAATCGGGCAAGGCAAACGCCGCACGCACGGCGGAGCTTACAGGGACACGGTGTACGAAAGAATCTTCTTGTTGTAGTAGAACGATTTGCGGCGCCCGGTGGACAGGTTCTCAGCCTTTAAGATATTCTTCTGGTCACGGAAGATTTCCGTGAGCTGCGAATTATCAACCTTCAAATCCGTTATGACTTTTGGCGCTTCGTAGAGAAGTTGGTACCACCACATCTCGCCGTCCTCGCCACTTCCAACCATTCGGCCATGCAACTGTTGTCCATCCTGTGAAAGGACGAACGTCGAATCGACGTACGCGAGGTATAGGGAGTCGGACGACGTGTTCACGCCCAGAGAAACCGAATCGACCTTTGCGAAGAGAGCTACAGCTTTTTCGAGGTCGTGTTTGAAGTACTTGATCCGGGCCGCAGCCATGTTGCCTTCAATCCCGAGAGTTGTGTACGTGACATGGATATTGTGACGCAGCGGTGCGAGACCTGCATGATCGCCGGCATCAAAGCCACCCGGGTTGCCATTGGAAAACCCCAAAGCAACCACGGTAGCTAGAATCCAAAGGTGTTTGAACACCAGATGTCCGGACAGAATATGCATTGCTGTTCGCTCCACAATACCCATTTGACAGAGTCGGGAGCTTGCTAGTTCCGCCCTCCATCTCCGCCAGAGTCGTTCGAATCACCCGCATTTCGAACTTCTGGAGCAACCCAAACGTTGTTGTCCGTATTGATATCGGCGAGTACTGCGTTCGGATCCAGTTCGACCTTAACGACCACCTTGTCACTGAAGAAACCTTTCCGAAACGTTTTTTCGTTTGTGCGCCAGACGTCAGCGGGCATCGTCATCATCTGAGACGTGCCATCTTCGTACGTGACTTCCATCTGGATTGGAAGTAACAGTCCACCTTCGTTCGTTACTCCAACGCGATAGTAGTGTTTGCCGAGGTCCGATGAGGCAATGACCGAGTCAGCCGGTTCAACGCTAACGCCGTCAATCGCCTGGTCGTTGTAATTCGTTGTAAAGAACCATCCACGCCAGAACCACGCCAGGTTCTCTCCTGCTCCTTCTTCGATCGATCGGAAGAAGTCATGTGGTTGCGGATGTTTGAACGCCCAGTTTTGCGAATACTCCCTGAAGGCATCGTCAAACAATTCTGGACCGAGAATCTGCTCCCGCAATAGAACCAGGCCGGCGGCAGGCTTTGAGTAGCCGTTGTTGCCGAACGTTTGACCTGGAATGAAGTCCGACTCCGTCATTAGCGGCACCTGATTCGGTTGCCGCATGTAACCGACGATATTCTTTGCCGGACCGCGCCTTGTCGGGTAATCCGGATCCCAATCCTGTTCTGCGTAATACTGCAGGAACGAATTTAATCCTTCATCCATCCATGTCCATTTGCGTTCGTCCGATGCGACGATCATTGGGAACCAGTTGTGACCAACCTCATGAATCGTGACGGAGATGAGCGCATTTTTAAGGTCTTCCGAGTAAGAACCATCGGGCTCCGGACGTGCGCCACAGAAAGCAATCATCGGATACTCCATCCCAAAAACAGGCCCGTGTACGTTGACGGCTTTCGAATAAGGATACTCAAACGACATCCTGCCATACGTGTCCATTGTCTGCGCAATTGCGGCAGTGGACACTTCATCCCACAACGGCATAGCATCCCGTGGATACAGCGAATGAAGTTCAATCACTTTGTCAGCGGCCGGATACTTGTAACCCATGGCATCCCAGACGTACGTCTTTGACGACACCCATGCAAAATCACGAACGTTCTTCGCGACAAAACGCCAACTTATCGTACCCTGCTGCTTAGGACGGGACCCGGGCGTCATGACTTCATCAGGCCCAACTATGAATACAGGCTTCGAACTTGTCATAGCCTTGGCCAGACGCTTTCGTTGAGTTTCCGTCATGACTTCTTCGGGATTCATCAACACGCCAGTCGATTGTACGATGTGATTCCAAGGCACTGTAATCGTCACGTCGTAGTCGCCAAATTCAAGGTAGAACTCGCCGCGTCCCATAAACTGATCAGTCTGCCACCCGTTTATGTCATCGTAAACGGCCAATCGAGGAAACCATTGAGCGATCTCGTAGAGCCAACCGTCACGAACGAGTTCCTTCGCTCCACGTCCGTCATCCGGTACCTGAAAACTCCAGTCAATCTCGATCCGCGCCGTTTCTCCCGTCTTAATCGGCCTGTCAAGGTGCACCTTCATTACCGTGTTGTTGATAATGTGGCGAGCATCTTTGAGCTTACCGGAGGCGTCGTAGACCTGGACGCGCGACAATTCGTATCCACCGTCAAACTGGTCGGGACTAAAATACCGACGAAAGTTTGCTGGTACGTTTTCCGGAATCGCGGCCGCCGTCTGGTAGCTCCGACTGTGTTCAATTGATCGGACATTCTGATCAAGTTGAACCCACACGTAAGAAAGCACGTCGGGAGAATTGTTGCGGTACGTTATCGTTTCAGAACCGCTGACGGAATGGGTAAGCGTGTCTAGTGAAGTATGGATTACATAGTCGACTTTCTGTTGCCAGTATTGTGCACCGGGCGCGCCCGAAGCAGCCCGATATTCATTAGGATCCGGTGCTCCTTCTAACGCCCTGAACGTCGACCGATTAGTCCTG
>CBDTVC010000469.1:0-3537 GCA_965363925.1 uncultured bacterium
GTACCGCGGCGGCCTCTGCAAAGCTCATATTGTCCGGCTTGGCGAAGATGGTGTAGCTCACCGGTAAAGCAACGTACTCGCCGTAAGCACCGAGCTTGAGCTGGCAAGAACCAAAGACGGAGTCGCCAGCGGAGAATTGGGTAACGGCTTTTCCAGTTGATGCGATCTCTCCCGACAGGTAGCCACCCAAAATTCGCCGCTTTGGTCGTCTCACCCCAAGCAGGATCCGGAGGGGCAACCAGAACCACTTTACCGAGTATTTGAAGCTGCGCATCTCGCAGTCGGCTTTTGTCGCTTCCGCGGCCCGAACCCTGATGAGGATTTCATCGTCTTGCGGTTGAGGCTTGTCTACGTCTTCAAGTTGAAGTACGTCCGCTGGCCCGTAGTGTGAGTACGTGATGGCTTTCATCAAGATGAAACCTTTGAAATGAGTCGACGTGAGTCGTGGATGTTCTCTGGAACTACCATACACGGTTTGCAATGCCCGTGTCTGGTCAAGACTATCGGATCTTCATCGCCAAACAAATTGAATTGAATGGCGGGTCTATACGATTGTCCTGGCACTCAGTATTTGGAAAGCGGGAGTATCGAACAGGGTGTTGATGTCGCTCGACAATTCAGAATCCTGATTCGCCTTGTGGTCGCTGGTATTCGCCGGCCAACAACGCGAGCGGTCGCAACTTCACCATGCCAGCTCTGCTAAACCCTTTCCTTGCGCTCAAGGAAGAGAGCGCGACAGAGCATGAAGGCAGTCTTTGTCGCTTCGGTCGTAAACCAGTAATTGATCCCGGCGCCGACGGCTGCTCCCGCAATCGGGATGGCCTGCGCCAATTTGCGACCGATGATGTTCTTTGCAATTTCGCGCGGAAGGTGTCGGTTTTGTTCACGGAATGAACCGCGCACCCGACCTTTGTAGTCCAGGTCGTTTGCAAACGCGGCAGCTGCAACGCTGATTTCGCGGATGGAGTCGGCACGGGCCTGGCGGCTCCCACTTGAAGCCACGTTAAATACCGATAGTACAAGCGGCCTGAAGTCCGGGCCGGACAGTTCGAATCCGTACGAAGCAGCAATCTGCTGAATCATCCGAAGATTGATTCCAAGTAGAAGTGGTATGTCCGCTGCGATGAAGACAATGCCACCGAGGCCCGTTCCACCACCTTCGATGGCGGCGAGAATTGCGTGGTCATCCAATCGTTTGCGAGCCATTTCGTCGAGCGTTTCCAGCGGCTGATCCCACAAGTCGCTCAGTTCTTCGACATCAAGTCCCTGCTCGATTGCATCGCTGATGATGTCAGTTGAATCAAACGTCCATCCTGAAGCGTCGTTGAGGACTGACAGAAATTGATTAATGGCTTCGTCAGCTTTGTCTTCGATCTCCGGTGAGACGACGCGATTTACGACCCAATCCATGGGCTGCATCGCCCAGTTAATGGCCTTGACAAATACGGACGTATCGCCGCTTTCCCATTTTTCGATCTCGCGCTGAACTTCCTTTTCGTACGGTGTTAATCTCATCGAACTCGGTGGTGAATTGCTCGTGTTGAACTAGACGGTGCGGACTGAACGGAGTGGAACAGAAGTGGTTGAGCCTATACGGTCGTTGGACAAAAAGGTTGAGGACGGGCGGCGTCAACACCCGCATCATCTGACTGAATCATCGAGGCGACGGCAAATCCGGGCCGTGTCCGTTGATTCCGCACCATGATCGAATATAGCGGATGAGATTCGAAGCGCCCTAGCTGGCGCCAAAAGAAGTTCGATTCTGTCAAAAATAGGCTGTTCGGCGGACTGCGGAACACATCTGGCATTTCTGGTCGGTGCGATTTTCTACGCGTTCGATTCTTAGCGACAGAGTCCGGGGCGACTGATTGGAGGTGAATCGATCAGCGCCGAAGGGACAAGTGTGGGCACTGTTGGGGTGCGTAAGTTCCGTCGATTAAGACTGATCGGGCACTGCGGAGCTTTGGCGTCCGTGTGGCGTCGAGAGAATGGTCGGGTGCGCCGTAAGCGCTAATTCGTTAGCGCAAGTGGCTGCGTGTTTGCACCAATGCATGGACTTTGTGCATGCATGTTTGCAGTTGCGTCGTATGGGTAGCCGTTTATCTTACCCGTAGGGCGGGGTGGGACAGGGCTCTGACCGAAACTCCTGCAAATCTGGCCAACCAATCCGCACTCCCCCAACCAATCAAGCCATCAACTCGTACTTCTTCAACAACCGATACATCGTTGCACGACCGATCCCCAACTCTACAGCCGCCCGATCAACGTTGCCCTCACACATCCGATACGCTCGCTCAATCGCCTGACGTTTGATCTCGTCCAACGAGCGGATCTCACCGTTCTCACCCAGACTCGGCGCCGATATCGAATACTCCGATGTCGAACTGCTCAACGGCTGACGATCCGGTTGCTTGCGCTCAGAAGACGAACCTGCCGGGAAGCTCGAGGCTCCATTTGAACGCTCGCTCCAAGGCGAAATGCCAGAACCGCGATTCAACATCAAATCATCCAGCTGAATGTCGTCCGTATCCGATACGAGAATTGCCCGCTCAACCGCACTCTTTAACTCCCGCACGTTACCCGGCCATGCATATTCAAGGATTGCGCGACGTGCATCACCCGTTAAGCGCTTGGCTGCAAACTCCGGATGATTGGAAATGTAGGTGCGAAGAAAATGATTGGCCAACAAGATAATGTCCTTGCCGCGCGCACGAAGTGGCGGTAGTAGAACAGGGAACTGAAACAACCGATAGTAAAGATCTTCGCGAAAACCTCCACTGTGAATCATTTTCTCAACGTCTCGATTGGTCGCTGATATTACGCGGGCATCAAACCGAATCGTCTCGTTGCCGCCAACGCGAACAATCTCGAACGCCTGCAAGGCTCGGAGTAGTTTTGCCTGTAAGTCGAGATCTAACTCGCCAATCTCATCCAGAAATATCGTCCCGCCGTTGGCTTGCTCGAACTTGCCAATTTTGCGTGCGTGTGCGCCGGTAAACGAACCCTTCTCGTGTCCGAAGAACTCACTCTCCATGAGCTCCCGTGGAATCGCTGCGCAGTTTACAACCACAAACGGACCGTCTTTGCGCTTCGAACCATAGTGGATTGCTTTTGCAACCAGCTCTTTGCCCGTGCCACTTTCACCCTGAATCGCAACCGTCAGGTCGCCGCGAAGCGTCTTTTCGATCGTGCGATTAACCTGATTCATCGCCGGGCTCTCGCCGACTAATCCGCCGATCGAAAACCGGTCCTTGACAACGCCGCGGAGCTGCGAAAGCTCGCGCTCCATCTCAACTTTTTCGCGGACATTCTTGACCACTGTATCAAGCTTCAACAGGTCATCCTGCCCCTTCGTGATGTAATCGTACGCCCCCAGTTGCATCGACTCAATCGCAACATCAATCACACCTTGCGCAGACACCATTACAACCGGGATTTTCGGATAGTCCGCCCTAATCCGTTTGAGCGTTTCCAACCCGCCTATCCCCGGCATCATGATGTCCAACAAGATTAGATCGGGCGCGTCGTCTACGCGTT
>CBDTVC010000470.1:0-3534 GCA_965363925.1 uncultured bacterium
CGCAGGAGCCGTGCGCCCAAGTGCGCGACTATCCTGGGCGGCGGTTGCCGATACAGATCTCGCCGGATACAAAGTCTACTGGCGCGAAACGACCGCACCTCAATGGACGGACTCGCGTTACGTCGGGAAAGTGACCGAGCACGAGTTTACAAATCTTGTGATCGACAATTACTTGTTCGGTGTTGCCGCTGTCGGTAAAGACGGGAACGAAAGTGTTGTGAGTTTTCCGGGTCGTTGAAGGGTGGCGGAAGCGATTTTCCCCCTCGTTCCTGGCTCATCAGGCGCATAATTGAGGTCGATTTTGTCGGGCGCAGGCCTCTCACTCCGACTGGGTCGAGTGCGCAAGTAATGTTTCGAGCAAGCACTCCGCTTGAAATGCTTTGGTGCAAACGCCCTTTTTGTGACGAACGACGCGCGTTAATCCGGGGTTTGGAGTTCCGAATTACCCCGTATAGGGATGTTTTTCGCGATGGGCGAGAAACTTAGCACCGTATTCGCGGAGCCTTGCTTTTATCTTCGCCAGTTGTTGTTTTCATTAGGGTTGAGTCATCGAAGGCCGCTCGCACTAAGGCTAGCGATGACTCCAAATTCAAGACAAATCCCCAACGTCGTCATCGCCTCCGAGCTTAGCCGTTTTGAGCGGAGAGCAGAAGTACGGCGAGGATGTCAATCTCAGAGGCCATCGGGCCCTAGCTGCCAAGCGGGACTTCGGCGGCGATATTTTCGAAGCGTTAGAACAAGAAGGGTTAATAGAAACAGCAGCATGCACAAACTCACACTATCCCTAATCGCGATTGCGTTTTGTACGGGGCTCGCGACTCCGGATCGAAACAACGAATTCTCAGTTGTTGACCCCGGAGCCACACTTGTCGACACCGCGATGAGGTTTGCCCCTGTTGACCTCGACTATCCGGACTTGAATCCGCCTTCGAAGTACGTATACAGATTGCGGTTTGCCCCTGGTTCGGCGACACTCTACTCGGCGGGAAAGCTTCACCTGGATCCGTTGATTAATGACTGGAAAAGCCTGGGAGCCGTAACGATCGAAGCGATTGGCTACACGTCAACAAATCTGATCCCGGAAGTGGCCCAGACGACGTATACGGACAACTACGCGCTTTCCCTGGCAAGGGCCCAAGTCGTGGCTGACTATCTCCGGGAGCAGCTGGCTGTTTCTCAGCGAGATTTAGTTGTCATTGGACGTGGTCCGGACGAGCCCCTGGCGTCTAACTCGGACACGAGGGGTCAAGAATTCAACGAGCGGATTGAGATCCGGATTGGTTTGGCACCAGCTCGCTACGATCCACCGAGTGTGGTCGCGACCGAAGCGTTGGATGAGTCAGTGTTGGCCGCCATTCGAGGTGCAGATTCGAACATCGCTGCCGCAAACGTGGAGATATTTAGGCCGCAGGCATCAGCTGATGCAGCCGGGACTGGCAGCAGTGATCGATCCACGCACGAGACTACGGGTGACGTGAGTGACCTGCAAGTGGATAATTCCAATGGCACTGACTCCAAGTCTTTGGTATCCATCGTGACGGATGAAGCAATAACCGGTGACACAAGTAGTGAAGTGATTGATTCCCGGGGGCTGGATGCAGATGTCAGCCGGGCTGATTCGATTCGACGAGCGATTGCGGCGTTGGCCTCGCTTCTACCGCCAGACGATTCTCTGCAGATTGTATCCGCAGCGCTGTCGCCGGAACAAGCCCTATCAACAACTGAACGAATACCGGTTGACTCGAATTCCGTAGCGAGTGCCGCCGCCGAAGCCCTCAGGGATCGGGTCACAAATGCTGGTGAAGGTGGGTCCCCAGAAGTCGTCACGCAAGACTCACCTGAGCAGCGAGCAGGTTTGTCCAACGAATTGCTAACAGAGGTCGGGGGAGGAACGCAAACGACGGCGTATCCTGGTGGGATCGTTGAATCAGCGGAGCAGATATTCGAACCTTTGCTAGTTGCGGAATACTCCGGGGTCGACGTCACTCGCTCTGCGGAATCGGCCGGCGATGTCGTTTCTGCTGGGCGGATGGACTTGGACCCGCGAACTTCAGGGCAACCACGCGGACTTATCCGAGGCAAGACATTATCTGCAACAGGATGGACCTCCAGTTTGGGTGGCTGGATCGGAACGGCGTATAACTCGAACGTATTTGAAAAACCATCCGCCCCCACATCATCAGGTCTCCTTGACACGGCTGTTCGCGGCGAAATTGGTCGGCGGATAAATCGGGCCAACCAGGTTGCATTTTGGGCAGGCGCGACCGCGGCGCCGCAAGGCGCATCGGACGCCCCCGACGCTTTCAGAGGTGTAATCGGTACGGCGTTTAGGCATCGATTGTCGAATACCGTTCTCGTTTCGCTCGTTGCAGAGGGGATGATGGAAAACGACGACGTTGTAAACAAAGAAGGGGAAGATCCGCTTCGGGAGTTTGCGCACTCGAGTTTGGAGATGCAGCCGTCGGCGCAATTCCGAACGCGCAACAACAGCTTGATCTCGATCAACTACGTCATTGAGCGACGAAATTTCCGCGAGCAGGAGGAGCTCAATTCACTTGACTGGTGGCAGCATGGACCGTCCGTGAAGTTGCGGTCGCCCGTTGGCAATCGCGGAACGGTCGAAGTTGACTATGCCTTCCGAATGCAGTCTTACGATGAGGAATTAGCGTCGCTGCGGACCGGCAAAGATCAGGACATTAACCCCAAAGAACGCCACCGGTTTGATCGTGTAGAGTTCGACGCATTTTTTCGCCCAAGTTCAAAGGTGGAGCTACTGGCGGGCTATTGCCTGGAACGCAAGGAAGACAGCTACGTCGGGTTTGAATCGTGGACGAATCACTGCCTTCGCAGTGGCGCCAACGCGCGGCTTGGCAATCGAGTTACCGTGCGAAGTGTTCTTTCTTATGACAAGCGGGCTTACGACAACCGGCGAGGCGACGATGGAGAGAAGCTGAGTTTCTCGCGGATAACCGCCGAGGCAAGTCTCGGATACCGCCTGTCTGGGCCACTCACGCTGTTCGGTTCCGTATGGACCGCAAATCGGACAACCAACCGGACGACCGGCGACGACTTTTTGGATGTCGGCGTGTTCCGCATGAGTACAGGGTTGTCGTTTGCGTACTAGAGGATTTCTCGAAGAACGACGAGGCACGGGCGACGTGCCTTAATGATTGCGCGTCATCAGATTTGACAGCATACAGCAGGGCGGTCAGGAAGTCGCGTTGGATAATTTCTGAGTCGGCCAGATCGTAGTCGTCGAGGAACGACAACAGTGGAGCATCCAGCCCCTTGATTCACCAGGCGAGTCGGCGGAAGTGCATGTTCATGGGGAGGACCATCGTAGTGGACTGGAGTAGTGCGCTGGCAGCGCAACAAAAATGCTTTGTCAATTCCCAGGTTGTACGATTTCGGGAGTTGATTGAACCTCCTTGCCACCCGGCTCAAGATGCTCCAGCAGATAGCGCGTCAATAACTTGCGGATGTGCAGTGTCGTGCCTGCACCTTCATAGATGCCATGGGATCGATTCGGATACG
>CBDTVC010000471.1:0-3527 GCA_965363925.1 uncultured bacterium
TGCAGGCGTAGTCGGTGAGGATTTTGGCTACAAGGTGACTGCGGCATACGGCCAGGCAGATGACTGGGCCATGAATCGGTCTGATTCACTTGATTTAGCGCAGCTTAATAATGATCGAATCTATCAGACGTCTGAACTCGCCAACAAACCCGACAATCAGGAAGTTGACGAATCGGGGCGGCTGCAACGTAACTTCGATTACAATAAGCTAAACGTCAACGGTACGGCCGTCTACAAGAGTGGTCTGACTCAGTTTACGTTGAGCGGCGGAACGTCACGCTACAACGCAACAGTGCTGTCCGGAATTGGCACGCTTCAGGCTGATAATTTTGGCTATTCCTACGGGCAGCTCCGCATTCAGAATGGCAAGTTCTTTGGCCAGGTCTACCTAAACAAGAATGCCGCCGGAGATTCGTTTGTTTACGGTACCGGAGCGGCCGTTGTCGACAAGTCGACCCAGATTAACACGCAGGCTCAGTACAACGTCGACATTTCGAAAGGTCAGCACAATATCATATTTGGCGGAGACCTGGAAGTAACGATGCCGGAAACGGAGGGCACGATCTACGGTCGAAACGAAGACGATGATCAAATTGTTGAGCTGGGCTTTTATTCGCAAGGATTGTTTCGCCTTTCTGAACAGCTGTCATTGACGGCTGCGTTGCGCGGTGATTACAACACGGTTGTGGAGGCCTTTCAGGCGTCTCCGCGTGCTGCACTTGTCTTCAAGCCACTACAGGGGCACACGCTGAGAGCATCATATAACCGTGCATTCTCATCCCCAGGCACTAACTCGCTATTCCTTGACATTGTTGCCGGTCGGATACCGATCACCGCAGATCGAGGCAGCGCCGTTCGCGGCCTTGGTTCTCGAGACGGATGGACGTGGAATCGAGAGGCAACATGGGCTGAACTGTATGGCAGTGACCTGGTTGCAACCGGCTTGTTAACCGGAGCACCGCAGCCGATCGGTCTCCCGCTTGATCAGATTTACGGTTTGGTATACTCGGGGGTGAACGCAATTCCGAATGCCCAGTTGGTCGGAATTCTTGGCCAGCAAGGAATTGTAATTGACGAGGGCACTGCTGGTGCCCTGAAGGCGCTGTTGGCACCTGCCGCCACCGTTGTTGAAGGTTTCTCAAGGGGGCAGCTCGCGCTCTTAAACACCACTACGGAAACGCCGTCGTTTGACCTAACCGGTTCTAACACGGCCGTCGACATTGATCCGCTGAAGCAGACAACAACCAGCACCTTTGAAGCTGGTTACAACGGTATTTTTGATAATCGCGTTCTGTTTGCCGTTGATGGATACTATACAAAGAAATCAAACTTTGTCGGTCCGCTTCAGCACGAATCGCCGTTTGTCCTCGTTCCGACGTTGTCAACCGACCTAATCGTCGCGCTGACGCAGGCAATTACAAACAATGCGCCGCTGGCCGGTGCGCTGTCTACAATCGGTCCAGGAGGACTGCCTCCTCAGGCCGTCGCGGCGCTCCTGGTCGGACTGGCTGCTGGTTCGTTGCCAGATGCGCAGACTCCCGTAGCCATCGTCGAGGCGCTTGAAAATGCCGTTTCGACTGGTGACGCGCCAGAAGCGTTCCTGTCGTATCGGAACTTTGGCTCAGTTGATTATTTGGGAGCGGATATTTCAGTCCAATTCCTCGCATCAGATGAACTGTCTTTCTTCGGAAACATGTCGATCGTTTCGGATGATTTCTTCGATGACAATGAGTTGGGCGAAGAAGGATCAGGGCTCCAACTTGCCCTGAATGCACCGCGATTTAAATTTAAATTTGGCGGGCGCTATGCCATGCGTAACGGTATCAGCGCAGGCTTCTCAGCCAGGTTTACGGACGGCTTTCCGATTCTTTCTGGCCCATACGTCGGCGACCTGCCAAGCTATTTCCTCGTTGATCTCAGTGCGGGCTACGATTTTGAAAGCTCGGTGCCAGGTTTGAGAGTTGACGTTGGTGTCCAGAACATAATGGATGATCGTCATCGCGAATTTATCGGATCTGCGGAGTTGGGACGAGTCGGTATGGGAAGACTGACGTATACGCTGGAATAATTTGCGAGATGAAAGCTTGGATTTGCTGAAGAAGCGGAAACTCTTGGCTGCATGCTTTTGGGTGGGGTGTCGCGTAAGTGGCACCCCACCTTGCTTTTTGGGTCGCCTGCCCCCACCGGAGACCGATACGTGGCAGAACCAGCTCTGTCACCAGTCCTACCAGGTCATGAGTCCCCGAGCCACCTAAAAACGGCTCCGACTTGCCGGCTGAGCGCTGAGCTACGTGTCCGTCTCCAAACGCCGCTCAAGATCACCTCCTCAAATCTTCCCATCCTCCTATCTTCTCTTTTGTTTTCCCTGCGCATTTCGGTACTTTTACGTGCTTTAGCCTACGACAGAGAAGCCACAAAGAAGCTCAAGAATGGTCGAAAATTTTTATCCGTTGTTCCTGCAAATGGGGGAGGCTGCGCTGCTTGCCGGTACGCTCCTTCTGGCGGCAAACTTCCTCGGTCCGAAGCGTCCGAACATTATTAAGCAACGGGTCTATGAGAGCGGTATGGATGCCGTTGGGTCCGCCCACGAGCGCCATTCCGTCAGTTTCTACCTTGTTGCCATGATATTTATCGTGTTCGACGTAGAGGTGGTTTTCCTGTATCCTTGGGCGGTCGCTTATAAAGAATTTCTCGCGGCGGGCGTCGGGTTGCCGGTGCTTGCCATCGTTTTTGTGTTCATCATCATCTTGGCCATTGGCCTTTTGTATGATCTCAAGAAGGGTGGTCTAGTATTTGACGACACAAAACGGCCGACGCTCACCGAACGATAGATCGCTTCTGGTCGCAACTTGCGGCGTGATGGCCATTTGATCTCCAACTGTTTGGGCAGGAAAATTGATGATCGGCAGGTTCGTCTTGCCACAGAAATTGCTCAAGTATTAGCGGGACGCCTCATAACTGCAAACCCAATATCTGCACGCACCAATAACTGCTCGGCCAGATTGGCCGACAAATAGCTACATAATATGGGACTGGACACGGCTCTGGGAGAAGGATTTGTAACAACTCGGGTTGACTGGCTCGTTAATTGGGCGCGGTCAAATTCGCTGATGCCGATGCCGATGGGACTTGCCTGTTGCGCCATCGAGATGATGGCGTTCGCCGGACCCAAGTACGACGTCGCCCGCTTCGGTAGCGAGGCCATGCGCTTCTCACCTCGGCAGGCCGACCTGATGATTGTCGCTGGGTGGTGCTCCTATAAAATGGCTCACGTGGTGCGCCGCGTTTGGGATCAGATGCCTGACCCCAAGTGGTGTATTTCCATGGGAGCCTGTGCGTCTTCGGGCGGCATGCATCGTTGTTATGGAGTTGTCCAGGGAATCGACAACTTCCTCCCCGTAGATGTTTACATCCCCGGCTGTCCACCACGCCCCGAAGCGGTCATACATGCGTTGATGGACATTCAGGAGAAAATTCGCAACGACTACTCAGTTGCCCAGGACTATCAGGAAGGTGCGACATTGCCC
>CBDTVC010000472.1:0-3524 GCA_965363925.1 uncultured bacterium
CAGCCAGGATGCCTACCTTTGCGCCATCCAGAAGAGCGGCGTCAGCAAACGCCAGGTTCGCAATAAACAGTGACATCGTAAAGCCGATTCCGCAGAGCAAGCTCACGCCGTAGACCTGTCGCCACGTGACACGATCAGGCAGTTCGGCCCAACCGAGCCTTACGGCGATCCATGCAAACAGCGTCACGCCGACCTGCTTGCCGAGGAAAAGACCGAGAATAATCCCGAGCGTAACCGGGCTTGTCAGCGACATTTCGCCACCAAGCGCAACGCCGGCGTTTGCGAGGGCAAAGACCGGCATGATAACGAACGCCACCCACCCGTGAAGGGCATGCTCCATTCTGTGAAGCGGCGTGTCAATCTTTTCGACGGCTTCTTCGAGTGCGTGCAGGGCGTCTACATGGTCTGACGACGGATGGGCACGACCAGGCTTCATATTCTCGGCAAATCGACTGATCATGGTCTGCGCCTTTTCCAGGAAGCTTGGCGCGTCAATGACGCGTCGCGCCGGGACGGTAAGCGCTAGCAATACACCCGCTACCGTTGCGTGAACGCCGGACTTCAAAAAGGCGACCCACAATACTATTCCGAGAATCACGTAAAAAGACGTTCGTCGAACACCCAACCGGTTTCCCGCCAAAAGTGCAATCAGCGTAGCCCCACCAAGTAGCAAGAAGCTCGTCTTAACCTGTGCCGTGTAGAACAACGCGATCACCATTACGGCCCCGAGGTCGTCGACAATTGCGAGGGCGGTCAGGAAGATCTTCAGAGCAAGCGGTGCCCGTTTGCCCATTAATGCCAGGACGCCTAATGCAAACGCGATGTCGGTAGCCATCGGGATGCCCCATCCACCAGCTCCGGATCCACCGGCGTTAACCAGCGCATAGATCCCGGCAGGGACGATCATTCCGCCGACTGCTGCCGCCAACGCGAGGCCCGCTTTCTTTGGAGACGAAAGTTCACCAACGAGTATTTCGCGCTTGATTTCGAGGCCGACGACAAAGAAGAAGATCGCCATCAATCCGTCGTTGATCCATAGCAGCAACGGCTTTGCGACCACAAAGCTTCCAAGCCCGACGGTCATCGTGGTGTTCCAGAGTTCGAAGTAGGAACCAGACCACGCCGAGTTGGCCCAGATGATCGCGATGACGGCGCAGAGCAACAAGAGAATCCCACCCGCGGCTTCCAACCGGATGAACTGTTGAATGGGTCGCACCATCGGATTGGGCGAAAGAGGAGCAGAGTTGGTTGCCATAAAATCCAGTAGTTAGTCAAGTTATTTTCGTTCCCTGTCACGCAGTCGTTGAATGCGCGTTATTCTCGGCCGTCAAAACGTCTTCTCTCGGCGTGTAAGACTAGCGTTTCGACCGTGTTCACCAGCCGTCTATCAGCTTTTGCTGCAGTGTCTTTTCAAGGGCCGTCAGCTCGTCGATCAGACGAAGTTTCTCGGCAATAGGTGGATACGCCCGAAATACGTCAAACAGTTCCGTTCCCTGCTGCCGACGTTCTTCATTGTCGGCCAGGTAAGATGTAATGGCGCCTCGGTCCGGTACACCGTATGTGCTGTCAACAACTTGAGTCCACGGTGTCTGAAAAAAATCTTTGATCTCGGACCGCAGCGAATCAACGAGGATAGCATTGTCCTTCATCAGGACACGAACAATCTCTTCCCCAATGCGCGCTTGTTCGTGAGTCTGAAGCAGCCGCTCAAGCAACAGTGCGTTCGCCAACGTCCGACTGGTGATTTCGTTCGCCGAATCGCGCTCGATGCCTTCCGCAAAAAAAGCGTCGTACGCTTCACGCCGATCAATTACGCTACTGTTCTTTAGAAAGTCCGATAGCGACTTATTCGCAACGACCCCAAGTTGTCGGATTTCATTAAACGCATCTTCGTACTGCTTCTCCTTTGAGGGAAAGAAATAGGGACTAGGTTCAACGGACGAAGTGATTGACCTGAGTTGATCACGATCAGCCAACGGCGTTTTGCTGAGCGACTTCAGAAGACGTCGGGGAGTTAATGATGATACCCCGCGAAGTGAAGCCTCGTTGAGCGCCCGGAGGTGATTAAGGGCTTCGGTACCGCAGTGATTGGTAACGAAGTAGTACTTACCCTCGTAGCTCCAGTATCGTTCAAGTGCGACATCCAAAAATTGGCTTAGCTGATCAGGTGACAATTCAAGTGGAATACTGATAAGATCGCGGAATTCGACTCGCGTGTACTCCTTGATGATCTCCGGCATCTGATAAATGAAGAGCTGCGAGGGATACGAACCGATCAATCCTTTTGCATAACTGATCGTCACATCCGCAACGTTTGCGCGATAGCTCAGAACGAGGTGGTAAGCACTATCGTTCACACAGTCAGGGCCAACCTTGCTGCGCTGCGGGGCACAGGTGATGATTCGAAACATGCCGTGCCCCCACCGACTGGCGACAGACGAACCGCGAGAAGCAAGCAGATAGTGAACCGCGTAAACGCTATCTGCTGACAATGATGCGGCTCGGAGCAGATTATCTGTGGCAATATGAGAGTGAAGTAGTACCTGTTTGGAATCGGTGCACGTTCTTTCTTCGTCGACTTGAAAAATCGAGTCAAAGAATTTCGTGTAAGCAGGTCTTGCACATGAAAAATTGGGATCAACCAAATAGTATTCGAAATTCGTCGCGAACGCTTCTCGAAGGTTCTTGAATTCGTACGGATCGGGAGACGATGCGTAGTTGAAGTTCCGGACCTTGTTCTTTCTGAAACGATGATACCGCGTTTCGCCGCCGGTCAATGCAATAAAATTTGCAGCGCCGCTGGCGTCGTGTTTCTGGTCGTAGACGTGCGCAAGTTCATGGATGAGTGTTGCCTTCAGCGTTGCAGCGATGCTTTGATGTTGACAGTCGATGCTGCCTGCCGTCAGAGCTTGCCCTGATTGTGCAAGAGCTACCAGGCGCTGGCTGATTTCAATTCGCCGTCGGCGCTTGTTGTAGCGGCCGAAGGTCTTGTCGTTCGGTTGACAGAAGTCTATCGTCTCCAAGCTGGAGTTGAGACTTCTAACGCGAATTGCTAGTTTTCCGCGGCGAAACAGTCCGATAGAAAACCCCTCGGGTAGGCTCTGAAGCACTTCCAGGGTGATTTTCGTGATATATTCGGATGTCGTCTTATCGGCAGCACCAGATACGACGATACTTACTTCGCGCTCAGCAAGTGCTGAGTCGGTTCTTGCGTGTGCGGAGGTGGCTGTGCTGCTGTTTGTGATTGACGATACCCGAGTTGTCGATACTGTTGGTGTCGAAACGGTGGGCGTCAGGCGTGTGGTGGCGGATGCGTGAGTAGCTGTGGTAGCTGGGCTTGTGGCTGTTGTCGCGACGAATATCGCGGTGATGGCTGTTTCGGCAGTCGCTGTGGCGGGCGTCGGTGCCAAAACAACAAGAACTGCGCACGCGAATAGTAACACGATCAACCGACGGGCAATTGAGATAGACGCCCGGATATCCGGAAACTGACAAGTTCGCTCTTGTGTATAAAAAGCATTGTT
>CBDTVC010000473.1:0-3520 GCA_965363925.1 uncultured bacterium
AATGTGGTCGGGTCGAAGCTTTCGACAGTAAAATTTCGATATCAAAAACACAGAACATTCAACGATCAGGAGTTGCAGATGGAATTGTGGGAAGCAGCAGTGCTGGGATTGGTTCAGGGCTTAACGGAGTTCTTGCCAGTGTCTTCCTCGGGGCATTTAGTTCTTGGTGAGTACTTACTCGGAATTGACGACGCAAACGCGAGCAACGTGACGTTTGAGGTGTTTGTACACTTCGGCACGGTGCTTAGCATACTAACTGTCTATTGGAAATCGGTTGTTGACATTATTAGGCAGGTCTTCGGATCACTGTTCAAGCCTGCCCAGTGGAAGTCACGCTACGAATCTGTTGACGGATTTCGGATGGGAATCAATATCCTCATCACGATGATCCCGACGGGTGTCGTCTACCTCCTTTTCAAAGATTTCCTGGAGTCCAGATTTGGTGATCCGCGATTTGTTGCGGGGATGCTGATCGTTACCGGCGTGTTGTTACTGCTTACGTTGTTGCGGAAGAATCCGAATGGTGAGGTTAGTCCGATCAAGGCGTTTCTCATCGGAATTGCCCAATCGTTCGCGATGTTGCCTGGAATTTCCCGATCGGGCTCGACGATCTGTATGGCTCTTTATCTGAACACCTCACCCGAGAAAGCCGCAAACTTTTCGTTTCTGATGCTGCTGCCGGTGGTAATTCTGGCAACGGGAATCAAGACGATCGAAATGGCAGAGGTTGGCTTCACCGAGAGTCTGCCGGTGCTTCTGATCGGTGCCGCTGTCGCGTACATATCCGGAGTCGCCGCAATCAAGCTGCTGCTCGGGATTATCCGTCGAGGGAAGATTCAGTACTTCGCAATCTATTGTTTTCTTGTGGGCGGATTGGGGTTGTGGCTGTTGCCTCACTAGCCGGGTTGTCGCCTATACGACGACGTGGGCCTTTTCTGAAGACGAGTTGTCGCTTATACGACGACGTAGGCCTTTTCTGAACACGAGTTGTCGCCTATACGACGACGTGGGCCTTTTCTGAAGACGAGTTGTCGCCTATCCGACGACGTGGGCCTTTTCCGATCCGGCCTTGCTCAGTTTCGCTTCGGCGGCAGCAATAACGTGTATCGTAGGAATAATGCTGTCCGGGAGAAGGGAAATAGAGTCAATCCCGACCTCGACCAGGAATTCCGCAAAATCCGAATGGTCACTGGGTCCCTGTCCGCAGATGCCAACGGGTGTGCCCGCTTTGTGGGCACGTGTGATTAAGTCGCTTATACTCTTCCGGACGGCTTCGTCGCGCTCGTCGAACAAGTAGGCCAGTCGCGACGAGTCGCGATCAACGCCGAGCGTAAGTTGCGTCAGGTCGTTTGATCCGATCGAAAATCCATCAAACCGTTTTGCAAATTCTTCAGCCAGTATGATGTTGGATGGAATCTCTGCCATAACGTAGACCTCCAGTCCTTCGTCGCCAGCAACGGCTCCACGGCGTGTAATTCCGTTTCGTGACATCTCCGCAAATACGCGATCCGCCTCTTCTGGAGTCCGACAGAATGGAATCATGACGATGATGTTGGTCAGCCCCATTTCGTCGCGCGCCTTTACGACGGCAGCGCACTCAAGCGCAAATCCTGGTCGATACTCGTCACTGTAGTAGCGCGCAGCGCCACGCCAACCGAGCATCGGATTCTCTTCGGCGGGCTCGAAGTCTGCTCCGCCAATCAGGTGCGCGTATTCGTTGGTTTTGAAATCGCTCATCCGAACGATGACCGGGTCGGGAAATCTGGAAGCGGCAATTGTTGCGATTCCCTCTGCGAGTTTGTCAACGAAGAAGTCGGATTTGTTGTCGTAACCCTGAGTTATCGACTCAATCTGTTGGCGGACGTCTTCGTCAGATATCGAATCGAAGTTGACAAGGGCCATTGGATGGATCTTGATCAGCGAGTTGATGATGTATTCCATCCTGGCCAAGCCAATCCCGTTACAGGGCAGTCTCCACCAACGCAAAGCTGCTGCCGGGTTTGCAATGTTCATCAGGACCTTTGTTTTCGTCGTTGGTACATCATTCAAGTTGATCTCGGACGTCTCGAAGGCCAGGATTCCGTCGTACACATAGCCAAGATCACCTTCAGCGCAGGAGAGCGTGACTAACTGGTTGTGCTTAAGAGCAGACGTCGCGTTGCGCGCGCCGACAATAGCCGGCACGCCAAGTTCGCGGCTAACGATTGCCGCGTGGGATGTTCGTCCACCTTCGTCTGTGATAATGCCGGCGGCGCGTTTCATGACCGGGACCCAATCGGGGTCGGTGTTTCGAGTCACCAGAATCGAACCATCCACAAATGAACTCATGTCTGCGATGTCGTTGATAAGACACACCGATCCCGACGCGATCGCGTCGCCAACGCTTTGTCCTTCAGCAATGCGAGTACCGCTCTCCGTGAGTTGGTAAGTCTTCATCGCAGTTGCTTCCCGATTTGCTTGAACTGTTTCAGGCCGAGCCTGCACGATATACAATTGTCCAGAAACGCCATCTTTTGCCCATTCGATATCCATTGGATAGCCGTAGTGCTTTTCGATTTGGCAGGCCCATCGCGAAAGGCGCAGGATCTCGATATCGGAGAGAACAAAAGCCGACTGTTCGTCTGCCGTTGTCTTGACGGTTCGTGTGGATTTGGCAGACTTCGAGGTTGATGCTTCTTTGTGCGCACGACCGTTGGTGTCACCAGTGTTTGGAAGAGCCTCAGTATTCGGGTAGACCATCTTAATTGTTTTGGAGCCGAGGTGCTTCTCAATGATGGGAGTTAATGCTTGATTGGCCAGCGCTGGTTTGAAGACTGTGTACTGATCCGGCGTAACAGTTCCTTTGACGACAGTTTCCCCGAGTCCCCACGCGGCATTAATCAGCACGACGTTTGGGAATCCGGTTTCGGTGTCAATGGTAAACGCAACCCCGGCACCGGCCAGGTCAGACCGAATCATCTTTTGCACACCAACAGAAAGCGCAATTTTGTTGTGGTCGAAGCCGTGGGCGTCGCGATACGAAATGGCACGGTCGGTGAACAACGAAGCGAAGCACTGTTTGACTGCGGATTGTAGCTTCTCCGGCCCGCGGATGTTCAGAAACGATTCGTGTTGGCCCGCAAAACTTGCTTCTGGCAGGTCTTCGGCCGTAGCGCTGCTGCGAACGGCAACGTCAACTTCGTCTGATTCGTACGACTGGCTCAGGTCGGAGTAGGCCGATTGCAGTGCTTTGTTTAGTGCGTCGGAGAGATGGCTCTCTAATATCTGTCCGCGAATCCGACTGCCGGTAGCGGCCAGCGAAAGTTTACCGGACTTGTTCTGCGCCAGCGCATCCGCAATTGGCTGTCTGAGGCCATTCTCGTCAATGAAGAGCCAGAATGCTTCCGCGGTTGTTGCAAAGCCAGCTGGAACAGGAATGCCAGATTCGGCGAGCTTGCTTATTAGTTCGCCGAGCGACGCATTTTTGCCGCCAACGATCGCAACGTCTTGCTTGTTCAGCGTTTCGAATGGGCGAGTGAGT
>CBDTVC010000474.1:0-3518 GCA_965363925.1 uncultured bacterium
CGTCCGGATCAAGATCGGCAAACTCGACCGCCGCTCCATTCGGTGTGCTTTGCGGGCCAATAGATGGCGTTGTATCGCACAGCGGCCGCAAACTGCACAAAGAAGACGACGGCGCCGACTAGCAGTGCGAATTTGAAAGTAAAGGGCTCCATGATTCTTGCCGGCAAGAATGCGCTAGAGAGGTCGTTCTCCCTTATCGCTGGCAAAAATAGGAGCGTCCCGCAGGACAATCCGGTCGCTGAAAACAGTGGGCCGCTAAACAAAGATCGCTTGGGAGGGGGTGCTATCGATTCTCCAAAACGACTCACGGATTCGTAGCCACCGGTTGTTCGACGCACAGATTGGTTGAAAGCGATTTTAACGCCTTGCCAGTTTGAACTACCGCATCGATCACACCGATTGGCACGGGATTGATTTCGTTTCGTCATGGTCTTCTCCAGAAAAGTGAACTAACACTTTCAGGAAAACATCAAAGACCGACCTGACAAGTTGCGAAAACTGGCTTGCGAAAAAGTTTTCTCAATCGACCGGTTGAAACTTCCACTCAATCGACCGGTTGTCTCCAATCAGAAGATAATTCGAACGATGACCAACCGAAAAAGAATTTGACAAGTCCCGATACGTTGAGCAAGACTAGAACCATATTGTAAGGAACGCGTTTGCGCGTTTATTAGATTCGAAAGAATCGCCTCTCGAGAATGACTCGCGAGAATCCAGGTTGCTTCACTGAGCATAGACAAAAGTCTTATGCTTATTGACCAAGCAACGAATGTGGCAGCCTTCAGTGGCGCCCGCTTCGGAGAGGAACCGAAGCAACTTCCCCCTGCACGAACTGATGCTGTCTGTTCGTTCGAACTTAACGACACATAAACGCGTACTCGGCGTTTCACTGAAAAGTTGGTTCGCATTCACAATGTTCCGCGATTCAGGAGCATCTCTCTGTGCAAATTCTCGACTGGATGAAATCCTCGTGAGAATAGAGACGGATAGATTAGGAATTACGTAAGCCACTGAGCACGCAGCGAATTACTCGCAAGCGATGGATCTCTGGCGGTACAAATTCCTTCTTTTGCCTCTTTTTCAGCGCCTTTCGAGCCCCACTGCTCTCGTCAATCCGACGAGGCCGATCGACTCGCATCCTAGATGGGTGGCAGGAATCGGTGTGCAGCAAATACAGGAAATATTCCCCTCGGTCGGCCCCGTAACAAGGGGCTTCACGCTAAACAAATTGCTGAGTCACCCGAGGGAACTCAACAAACAGGAGAATCGCATGAAGTTTTCATCAACCGCTAATTTCGGCTACGGCAGAAGTATGAACTATGCAGTAAAGAATATCGTGGACGACGGATATGGCGATTCAAGCCATGAAACTCGTCGTAGTCATAGGGCGCGGTTGCGCCTTCTTGTTGCTTTCTTGAAAGCGATCGGTGTTAAGGACATCCGGTCGATTGAGAGAGAACATCTACTTACCTATGGCGAGTACTTGTCGGAACTACGCGACGACGGAGCTATCAGTATCCACACGGCACAAAACCGCCTGAGTTCGGCCAACGTTTTGATGTCGCTTGTGACCGAGGGTACGTTTTCCCCGATTAGTCCATCTAGTCTTGTCGGTCGACGAAACTATGTACGAACGACCGAACCAAATGGTCTATACCACGATCAATTTCGTCCTGCGCTCGAGAGCTTGCTGGAGTCGGGTGAGACTAGCCTCGCTCTATTGGTCGCGTTCTGTCGCTACCTAGGGCTTCGCTTTCGCGAAGGGAGCCTGATCATTCTCAAAGATGCAAAACGTCAGATCAGCAAGAGCGGCAAGGTCACGATTCTTCGGGGATCGAAAGGCGGACGGGCAAAGAAAGTCAAACGAGAGATTAGGGCACCACGGCCACTGATTGATCTCCTGAACGCGGAGGGGGAGAGAATACAGAGTCTTTGCTTGGTGCATGAGTCAATGACGTATGTTCAATGGTACGGATGGGCGCATAAGCGCTTCTCCAAACTGGCGCCAGTGCACGGGCTGGGCAGCAAGTTTCATGAGCTCCGCGCGAGTTACGCGTGCGAGAGACTAGAACGGGTTACCGGATCACCTGCGCCGTGTGCGAGTAGACCCGGTGCCTCCCAGGAAAACAGACCGGCGGCGGAGCAGCTGACGGACAAAGAAGCACGCCAGTTGATTGCAGTTGAAATGGGTCACAACCGGTCTGACGTATTGACATCGTATTGCGGCGGGAGTTCGAGATGAATCCAGTGAATCACGAACAAGCCGGTCGACAGACTGCAATGCTGGTCCGGTTTCAACTCAACGGGGTTAGCAGCGCGACGAAACGCAGACGAATCGCCCGTGCTGAAGCGGTCGGTGAGGGGATATGGAAGCGATGGCAACTTGGGCCGCGTCGATGGCGAAGGAAACATGTGGTGTGGTTTCTTACGCATTATCTAAAGGACAGAACGTCCAGTACGCAATACCAATACTGGCTGACAATTCGTTTTCTTTTGGTAGCGCTTGATCGAGGTCATTGGATTCCGACGCTGCGCGGTCCCTGGATACGTCCCAATCACGCAAACGCTGATGAAAGCTCAACCGGTCGTTTGAGGTGATCAAAAAAAGGGCGTTCGGCTATTTTAATTTGGTGTAAATCAAATCGGGGACCAATACAGTGGAATGGTGCAGGGTGTCCGAAATACGAATCGAAAAGGAAGAAGATGATGGGACGGAAATACGAACGAAATGAAGCGGTGCTTTCAAGAGCCGAAGAGTTGATCGCTCACATGAACAGTGAAGTCGATCGTGTCGAAGCAGAAGTAAGAAAGCTAAACGTCGCATACCGGGCAGAACGGCAGCGTAGAATCGTTGAGTCAGGTTTCATCGACCGACACCAAGGCTTGTCCTTGTACTGCGCGAGGAACACAACGAAAACCGAAAAGGTTCGCATGGCTCAGATCTACTGGGTGCGGGGACTTTGGAAGCACAACAACAAGGCGGCTGTGTCTTCGCGAAGCACAAAAGCACCTCTAACGAGGAAAATCCAACACTGCCATGAAAATGGTGGCTACACGAAGACAAACATTAGGCAAGCGCTTCGGTACGCGGAGCCATGGGAGAGAGAGTTGACGTGGCGATATGAACTGGAAGCTCAAAAACTGCGAGTGTTTCTTCGAGGCTATAATAAGATAATTGATGGGCTGATCTGGCTACCTCCTTTTCCCGCAATTTCGGAAGGACGATCAGAGGCGGCCACTTAGTAGACCTGTGCCCTCCGAAGGCAGGGGTCACAGGTTCGAATCCTGTCGGGCGCGCCATATTTTTCAAACGGTTAGGACAGTAATCCTGGGACGGGACCGGTCTAGAGTGGGCCGTTAAGTCCACGGTAAGTCCAAACGGACGTGATATTTCGTCGCATCTTCATCATTTTTGGCGAATCAGAAATATTCCTTAAGATGCGCGAAACAGCGGCCGTAAATGTTTACCCACAGCTGCATTTTGTCGGACCGCGAGCACCGATTATCACAGGGTGATT
>CBDTVC010000475.1:0-3517 GCA_965363925.1 uncultured bacterium
GCAGGGATTGGCTGTCGACTTCCAACGGCAACGTAATCTAGTTGAGCTGTCGGCGATTGTTGAAGGATTTGACGATCTACCTGATGTGGTAAATAGCGAACTCGTCGTCTTGCGCAAAAAACTCGAAGCGGATGTTTCAGCGCTCGCTGATCAACAGGCCAACGAGGTCGCGCTCGAGGAGACCGTTGTGTGCTTTGGTCATCAACATCGGTTGTTGGTTTCTCGTGCCGCGGAGATTCGTTCGATGGCAAATGAGGTCTCTGACTATCGGCGATCCGTCGCATCAGTCGTGAAGTCGCGCACGGCGTTGGCAACAATTAGCTCGGCATTTCAGGAGCTTTCGGCCAGATTGTTTGGTGAGACGGAATCAGCCGTTCCCGATTTCGGTGCCGAAGAAGTCGACGAGTTGGAGGTGGCCAGCGCAAACCGCGAAGGGTCGAACTCGGAGTTGCTCGACGGTTTGCGGGAAGTCGAGACCCTTCAGATTTACCGAAGTGATAGTCGGCGATTGTTCGCACTCGCCGCGATATGTGTTACGATCGGGACCATGGCGATCGTACTGTCTGTGTCTGGGCTAATCGCCGTCTATTCAGATGTTCTTTTCTTCGGCGGAGTGTTGGCGTGCATAGCTGCAGTAGCCAGTTCTCTACTCGGTTTTGGCCGGCGATCACGATACGAGCAGGCCGTTTTTGCACTCGACCTTGGCGGTCGTCGACTAATTGATCAGCGGAGAATCGACGAGCTGCGTTTGCAGGCTGGGCGTCTTAATCTTTGTATAGACACGGATCAAGACCGATATGATGCGACAATGAAACAGGCAATTCTCGGATTGAGAGAATTGCTTCACGTACGTGAGGACCGTCGGGATTTGGATTTGGTCTTGCGGGACGGTCAATCTACTGTTACGTCGTTTGACAATCGGCTTGAGGCGATCGTAGAAGGTCTGCCAGAGCAGGTGGGGCCTTCGGATGAAATCGTTTTGGGGTTGTCGGCTCAACTTCAGGAAGCACTGGCGATACAGGTGCGCGCCACGGATGCTTCAGTCAATGCGAAGCGATCGCGCTTGTTGGGTAAAAGGCTTGCCAACGAAGTAGAGACATCGAGAAATTCGATTCTCGAAATCGAAAAACGATTGGTTGAGCTGGCAAGGCAGGCACAGTCTGGTGATGGGCGTATTCTTGCTGGATTCGTTTCAAATATAAGCATCGCCACCGGCGAATCTGGTGGTTTTGCGTCGCAGGTTCCATTTGTCGACATCGAGGCGGCGTCCCCGGACAGGGAATTGGTCAAGATTGGTTTGTACGTGTTGGAGCGTGGACGCTCAGCACGCACAAAATCGGGCTTACTGGAGTCTAGCCTCGCCGAGCGATATTCAGAAGCCGACCGTGCCCGGTTGACTGAGTTGCAGGTAGACGGACGTCTCATAGACGAACAAATCCGAACTGCACGACGACGAATCACAGAACTGCAACGCGAAGTAGGTGACCTGACTACGTTGATCGAGCAACAGAAGGCACGGGTTGATCAGCTTGCTACTCTGAAGCCGGCGTCAGAAATTGAGCTTGAGCTTGCCGATCTGCGCAACGAACTCGCTGCGCTGAAGCATCGTCGTGATCGATTAACACTCTTGCGAAATGTCGTCACCGTTGCGGAGAAACGGTTTCGTGAGAATCACGAGCCTGACGTTCTCGCGCGTGCCGGGAAATACCTTTCTCTGATTACAGACGGCGCATGGACGCGACTCAGAATGCCTGAAAACGGCGAGTTGGCAGTTGTTGATCAGAATGGAAGAACACAATTGGTGCGGGAGCCGATGAGTCGCGGAACCCTGGACCAGATATTCTTGAGTCTCCGGTTGGGAATCGTGGACCACCTCGACCGTTCTTCAGAGAGGCTTCCACTGTTCCTCGACGAACTGTTCGTCAACTGGGATAGAGAGCGGCGGGCCCGGATGTACCCCATAATCCGTGGCATTGCAGAGCATCGTCAGGTCTTCTTCTTCACGTGTCACGAATGGATGCGCGAGGAACTGGTCGTTCACCTTGAAGCGCACGTAATCGACCTCGATCAACTCGCAGACGACTCGGAGCGGCAACAGGGACAAATAGACCTAAGTCGCTCCCAAGTATAGATCCCTGCTTCGTGGCCATCGTCCCAAATGGCTCTGATTGCGTAGGAGCCAACTTGCTGGATACGGACCTTTTCCCAACGTCGAGCAGGTTCACGAGTGAAGACCTCTGGTGACGGAAGGCTTCCCATGTGCTCGTGGCCACCTGCACACGAGGCGCAGGGGCAAGATGCCCGCAGTCCGTCCAATCCATAAATCGACTCGTGTCCGTCAAGCCACGTTATGAATAGTTGCTGAGCTTCCGTGTTGACTACAATTTTGCGCGGTTTCATCGACATCCTGTTTTTGGTTGAGTGACGGATTGAGTGCGGATTGACTGTGGATTGGCGTCGCGCCTGTTGTCACTCTTATGTATGTGTTTGCTGCAACTGGCCGATGATATCAGTTATGTACGGCTTCTCAAGGATTGAGCTTCGTCGAAACGTCCCCGATGGAGTATTGGGGTGTACACTATAATGTACATCAAACCGACGAATATAGCGTGGAATCGGCCAAATCCACGCCAATTGCGACCAACTACCAAGTGGGCGCGGGGTTTGAAGAGGGAGGATGTAGAATCGAGCAGCGAATTGAATCACTACTCGAAAAAAATGGAAGGAGGTAGCAAAATGGAACAACTAAGTAGACTACGATCGATAACTCTTTTTGCACTTGCAATGTTCGCATTTTCAGGCTGTGACTCGACGGGCGTTGGTTCGCGAGGCTCCGACGGCTTCGATGGACGGGACGGCGTAGACGGCGCAGACGGCATCGTAAACGTTCGTAGTGTTAACTTTACGTTTTCCGTCGACGCTGCCGTAATCAACGGAACGGTCGCTTCTTTACAATTTGACGTGCCGGCGATAACCGCTTCGGTTGTGGATGATGGCGCTGTACTGATGTTCTTTCGAGATCAAGGAACCTGGACTGCAATGCCCTTCACGTATGGGGTTGAATCAGAAGATCCCGACCTGAATGCGGTTGATTACACTGTGACGTTGAGTTTTGGGTACGATGACGGTTTTATTGAGCCATTCTACGAATCGTCGATCGACATTGACATGCTTCCACTAGACGTCACTCCTGACCGGGAAATGAAAGCAGTGATCATTGATGCATTTTTGCTTGGCAAGAAGGGTGTTGACCATTCCAGTTGGGAAGCCGTGAAAGAGGCTTACAATCTTGAAGACTAGCAGCTGGCAATGCTAAAAGTGTCTAGACAGGCCCGAAGTCGTTTTGACTTCGGGCCTGTTCTGTATATGGGCGTCGGCAGGTTGTAAATGCCCAAAGGCCAAGTCGACTCGAAATGGACGAATTGTTGACATTCGATCCGAAATCGTCCCAAACGAGCCAAAACGGTGATACGATAGCTTTGTGTTGATCAACGTCTATAGTAATCGGGGTGAATGC
>CBDTVC010000476.1:0-3514 GCA_965363925.1 uncultured bacterium
TGGACCTTGATGGCCATGCTGATGAAGAAAGTGTGGCATCGGCTCTACAGCAACTGGCAAATACGACCGATTATATCGAGGTGATGGGATCCTATCCTCGGGCATCTTATCTCCACCAACCCCCACAGTAGCGTGTCGCTTTCCTACAGCCTTAAAGAAGGTGTCGCCGGTTTCAGGCGCGCCAAGTTTGCCTCTTTTTCGTCCACAATGGCAATGTCGGTTGCCTTGATCCTGATTGGCCTCTTTGCGCTAGTCAGCATTGAGGCGCAGAGCATTTCGGAGTGGCTGCGATTACGAGTGGGAGAAATCGAGATTTTTCTCGAAGACGAAGCGGATGATACGCTCGGCCAGGCCCTGTACAGCAGAGCGCTCGCGACAGACGGTGTGAGGGATGCTGAGTATATCTCTCGAGCCGAGGCCGTAGCGATATTCAGACGCGACTTTGGCGAAAATGCCGAAGACTTTTTTGACGTGCCGTTTCTTCCGGCATCGATCAAGATCCGGGTAGAATCGGATTACGCCTACCCTGATTCATTGCGTAGCCTCGCCGCTCATTTTGAATCCTGGAGTAGAGTCGAAGATGCGAGTTACGACGAGTCGTTGTTTGCCCGCGTCCAAACTAACCTTCAGTTTGCCCGCAAGTTTGGTATCTGGCTAGGGCTGCTGGTTGTCTTGGCGTCGGTGTTTCTTGTGGCCAATACAGTACGCTTAACGATATACGCGAGGCGCCTGCTGATCCGCACCATGAAGCTCGTTGGGGCAACCGATTCGTTTATTCAGCGCCCGTTTATTGTCGAAGGCGTTTTGCAGGGGCTGTTTGCTGGTGCGGTCGGATTCGCAGTCGTGTATGCTATCGAGACGTACGCCGCAAAAGGTTGGTCTGAGTTGAATCGAGGAGGATGGGAGATGTTCTTCTTCGGAGCGATGATGCTTGCCGTTGGCGTACTGCTTGGCTGGGCCGGTTCGTACTTGGCGGTGCGTCGGTTCTTGAAGAACGTCGCGCTGCACTAGGCGTGGGCGCCAGCCTGCGCGCGTCAATACACTACGCGTAGCGCCGCACGCTTCCAACCGCGTTTTTCCGGTGCGCTCAACGACGCGTCGAAAGATACGCCCCGCCTCTCATCGGTCCACGTCGGACTTGATAACACGTCAACTGCACATTGCGCCGGTCGAGGCGTCTCATCCCAGTTCGATGGCTGAACCGGTTCGAATACTTTCGTAGATCGCCTCAATGATCTTGACGTCGCGGAGGCCTTCGTAGCCGCCGATTCCCAGTTCTGCTCCGGTAGTAATACTATCTGCAATTGCGTCCATTTGAAGCGCCTGCTGGTTGACCTGCGGAAAGTCCATCGGTCCGTTGGAAGTCGTGCCTTGTATACCCGAGTATGAATAGGCGGGGCGCAGCTCGACCCATCCGTTTTCGGCAGACCCAAAGAGGCGGTGCATGTGTCCGGCATAGCTAGTAGAACAGGTGGCAACACAGCCGCTCGGAAACGTCATCTGCCAGGTGATCAGTTCGTCTACCTCCGCAAATGGTACCGAATCCGTTTTGAATTCCTGGGCGGTGACGCGGATCGGTTCTTCATTGGTCGTATATCTTGCACCTTGTAGGGCATCGATGCAGCGGGGCCTTTCTTGTGCCTGGCTACCTCGTGGGAAGATTGACTACGATTCGCCAAGGATCGCCCTGCCGATGCTACAGACTGCCTTCGTACAACAACATCCCGAGATTGCCCCGATACTGTGAGGTACCCAATCGCTGTCCTGTAAATCAAATGATGCCGGGCGACGACCTTCACGACCTGATCGAGGTTGGACACATCCTTGACGTGGCTTGGTTCGGCATTCGCGAAAGGGATTGCGCCAAATTACGGGTGTAAACGTGTATCTAAAGATACTGGCCTGCGACCTGGATGGAACGCTTGCTGAGAACGGCGTCGTCTCAGATGAATCATGGCAGGCGCTTCGCCTTGCAAAGAAAGCTGGCTTCATTCTGATTCTCGTTACCGGAAGGACGCTGTCTACATTCACTTCAGACGGTCCATTCGTAGAGATGTTCGAAGCGATTGTGGCGGAGAACGGCGCCGCAGTTTACTACACACGTAACGATTCGGTCGTGTTGCCTTTTGGTCGTGTGGATGAAGACGTCACGCGCCGGTTGAGGAGCAGTGGGATTCCACTTGAGGAAGGCATGGCGATACTCGCTACATGGATGCCTCACGTTTCAGTTGTTGACGATGTGCTGCACTCCACGGGACGGGGCGCGACAGTTGAATACAACAAGGGCGCTGTGATGATTCTGCCGCCGGGTGCCACAAAAGGAACGGGACTAAATTTTGCACTTACCGAACTCGGCTATTCACCGCACAACGTTATAGCATTGGGCGACGCGGAAAATGACAGGAGTCTTTTCGAAGTCGCTGAAGTGGCCATTGCCGTCGCCAACGCCGTACCTGAAATACAGGACCTCGCAGACCATGTCCTGTCGTTACCGAACGGAGCTGGTGTCTCGGATCTTGTCAAGCAGTTGAACTCAGGTGATTGCGTACCCGAAACTCGCCGAGAGGGGCGCATGCTTGGCTTGGGGAATAGACTCGATGGGACCGCAGTCACCATCGACCCAGTCAGGCTGCTCTGCAACAATCTTGCAATCGTTGGCGGGAGTAGTAGTGGCAAATCGTGGCTGGCCGGTCTGATCGCAGAAGAACTGCTAGAAAGACACTACCAAATTTGCATTATTGATCCCGAGGGTGACTATTCGGGATTGCGAGCATTTCCACACACAGTAGTCGTTGGCGGTCGAGAAACAGGAACGACTCCGGTGGAAGACGTTGTCACGCTGTGTGAGTATTCAGGCGTTAGCCCAATCCTTGATCTTTCGTTAATGGAGGTCGGTGATCGTCAGCGTTATATCGGTGATTTGCTTCGATCGCTTCAAGCACTTCGAGAGCGACGCGGTCGACCTCATTGGATTCTAATCGATGAGATCCACAATTTTTGCCCGGCTGATGGTTCAGGCTTGACTAGTCAAGTTATAGCTGATGCGTCAAACGGCGGACTGTGCATCGTGAGTTATCGACCAAGTCTTGTCGCTCCGGCGCTCTTTGAGAAAATTGACCAGTGGCTCTTGACCAGGATGCGTTGGGCCCCCGAAATTGAGCACCTGTCCGGCTATGTCACTGGCTGTCCCGGACTCGACCTGAACCGCCTTCGTTCAATGCCGATCGGCGACGCAGTCCTCTGTCAACGCGAAAGTGCTAACGTCCAAAGTCGGACTGAAGCGATCCGCTTTCGGATGGCCAAGCGCAGTGTCCCTCATGTTCGCCATTTGCACAAGTACCTGCGTGCACCGTTGCCACCGTCTTCCCGGTTTTACTTTGATCCAGTAGAAGCGGACGGAAGTCGACCCATCGCGGCAAGCCTCTGGGAATTTGTGGAAGCGTTACATGAGACGTCAAGGGAAACCATACGATATCACCTCGAGCGAGAAGACTTCGAGCGTTGGTTGCGCAAC
>CBDTVC010000477.1:0-3509 GCA_965363925.1 uncultured bacterium
CTCGCTCGGTCAACTCGACACGCAGTTGATCTGCTAGACGCAGCAATCAGCCGCTAGCCGATCAGGGAACAGGACATGCCAATAAACGAACGGGCAGCCGTCGCAAAGATGGCTGCCCGCTTGTTCTAAGGAATTCGTCGCTTTCGACCAGGAGTGCCGAAAGACAGATCGAAGACTGTTACTTGATTTCGAATACGGCGTCGTCAATCGCCGCATTGATTTCGTACGACTTAATCTTCATCGTCTGGTTCATGCCCATCATTGACTGGCGCTGAACGTGTGGAAGCATCAATCCATCAACCTCGCGATAATCTTCGTAGTAGACCATTGCTTCACCCTGAGGCGTGTCAACGCCGCGAGCAATTCGGTAGAGTGACTCGCTGTCGTAGTAAAGCCTACTAGCCGTACTGTCCTTCGTCGACGTAACGATGTACACCGGAGTGTCATCCAGCTCACCTTTTTCCATGCTCAGGGTTAGCGCCTCATTGTTCAGCATCGAAAGTTCTTCATTCGCCGCCTCAGGACCCTGGCCCCCTTTTGTGCCCTGTGTTGGCGCCATGTCTGAGGACATGATTGTCGTATCCGGCCGCATAAGGTTGACCTGCGTCATTCCGCCTGGAGGGCCACCCATTTCTTCGGGAATGTCGAGAAACAACTTCATGTGTGAATAGCCAGGGTACTTGAAGGCAAACTTCATTGTACCGAACAAGTCGCCTTGCGGAGTTTCGATCGACATCGTAGACGACATCGCCATTGTTTCGACAGTTTTCCACTTGTCGCCGCCTGTTTTTTCGTAGCTGGCCTTGATCAGGTCCCTTGCGTCCGAGAAATCCTGTGCAACCGCCGGGATCGCCAGTGAAGCAACGAGAAGAGTTAGAATCCAGTTTTTCATTTAAAGCTCGCTCTTGGTAAACAAAATAAGTGTGCATCTGCACGAGACGCAGTGCTACGAATCCTCGTCATAGAAGATGCAATCCTATCAGGGCAGGAGCCTTTTCCAAGCGGTTCTTCGTGTTGAAACTGCCAACAAACGTTTGTAGAGGTCGGTTCCATCAACCTCCTGACTTCGCGGATTTTTGCCAGAATCGGGTAAAACAACGGGACCGTTTTGTCCCTGAGCTTGCGCTTTGCGGGTGACCACCTCGCAACAGAGGGACAAAAAAGAAGGACCGACCAATCTTTCGACTAGTCGGTCCTTGCAGAGGAATCGCACAACTCCTCTACTTCTTGCGATACTGACCCGCGTGAGTCTCGCTCTATTTTTCCGGGGCGGTAACCCTGAATGATCCTTCACCAAGCTGTTCGACGATCGCGCCGTCGGTCTTTGACTGTGCTGAAGATGCTCCAAACGTGATCTCAAGATTTCCGTTTGGACCGCGAACTCTGATCGTGATGTTCTGAACAGATGGCGGCTCAGGGCTATCACTATCAGTGTCCTCAACAACAGAGAACGAAAAGTCAGTAAACCCAATACCCGTCACGATATCCGATGCAACTGGATCACGTGTCGACGGATAGGAAATTACCGTATCGCCCAATTCAATTTGCGTGCTGCCAACCGCTTTCACTTTTGTACCACCGGCAATCACGTTGATCGACGTGCCCGGCGAAAGTGGATTGCCATTGGCGTCGTTGACGACGATGTCGTAGTTGCGGAAGAACGGTGTGTTGGACGATCCTGATTGAGTAACCTGGATAATCGGGACGCCAGAGAAAACGACTGGTGTCTTGCCGATCACAACGTCTTCATTTTCATCAGCCGTTGTCGCAGTAATGATGGCCAATCCGTCCGGAGGCAGTGGCTGTGCAGAATACAGCGTAACTGAACCCTGGCCGTTGTCCGAAGTCAATGATGACCCTTGTATGACGCCATAGTCAGTCGTGTAGTATACGGCTGTTCCAGGACGTACAGGATTACCATACTTGTCACCCAGGATTACTGAAATCTGATTCGTCACACCGAAGCGCGTAAGGCCAGGGAAGTTGAACGCTGCCGGTCCCAGAGTAAAGTGAGTCTGATCGGGTAATCCACCGTGAATCGTGATTGCAACAGGGAGTGATCGAATTGTCCGTCCACCTACTGAGGCTTCCGCGACAATCTGGACAACACCGGCTTTCGTACCAGCAGACAGGTTAACGCGGGCTTCGCCGTTGTTGTCCGTTGTGACGGTCGTTGGGAAGATAAACTCACCGCCACCTGGGGCTTCACCCATTCGGAAAGTGATGTCAACGGCTTTCGCAATCGAAAGTGGTAGTCCGGTAGAATCCGTTGCCTGGAAGAAAATCGAGGCGATCTCTTCTGATCCACTTTCTGTAACGCCAATTTGCGTTGCCGACTGCGAAGAGAAGATGACGTTGGATGCTTCGCCAGACTCTTCGATCAAGTCGATCGACGGAATAATCCGAAGTGTCGGTACCGTCACAGTTCTCCCGGCGACGCCGAGTACGTTGATGGTTGCATTCCGATATCCGTCTTTGGTTGCACTGACGTTTATAGACTGCGTACTGTCTACTTCGACATCTACCGTATAAAGACCGGAGTTGTCTGTTTCGATAAGTAGGTTGCCGGGTTGAACGCGAATAAACGCGTTCGGAACTCCGGCATCTTCATCGTCAACAACAAGCCCCGTGAGGGTAACAATTCCTGCTTCGTCAGAGCCGTTGAAGGAGTCGCATGCGGACCCAAACAGGCCGAGAAGTATAACTAGGGACAAATAGAAGCTGGTCCGTCTCATGACAAAAGTCGCTGGGGAAAGATCAATTATAAAATCCTCGAGGGAGGAGGGGTTCAGCAGGGAGTATCGACTGAGGCTCTCTCACCTTTAGCTGGGGTCTGAGAACAATTTGTCGATCTGCCTGCCGCTTGTGAATGCAGCTGTCGGGAATCGGCTTCAGAGATAGAAAAGCATCAGTATTGACTTGTTTTGGTCAATTAGCCCATGTTTACCGTCGTTGAAAACGCTGTGATGTATGCTTAAACGACAGCCCTCTACACGACCGTCTGGGGGTGGAGAAGTTGTCCCGGATTGTAGCGATCGCGGATTGACAGCTATGGACTGGAAAGCCACGGACTGGAAGCCACGGACTCTTCCGCTACGACGCCCCCAGGGTATAAGACGTCAATCATGGGATCAGCACTGCATTTTCCGTGCCGACAGCGTATTCCGTTTGATGAGCAAACTGCATACGTCTGCACGCGAGAGAAAGGCGGTGGTACTGAACAAACGAATGTGGTCGGATTATTCGATTGTCCAGGTGTCGCCGGCTTCAAGCAGTTCGACGAGGTCGCCTTTACCCTTCTTTGCTGTAACGCCAGCAATCTGGGTTTGCAGTTGCTCGTCGTAGCTGGCTCGTTTTTCGGAGTATAAAACGCCGAACGGTTGCGGTAATTCAGGATCGAAGAAAACCCGGGAAAGCACGTTGGCGAGGTCTCGGCTCGTCTCGTCATACACTAGACAATCGTCAATTCCTGCCGAGGAATTCTCGAGATCAATGCTCTTGAGTTTCAG
>CBDTVC010000478.1:0-3501 GCA_965363925.1 uncultured bacterium
TCTCTCAACCGATCTCCGGACCGCCGATTGCAAATATCTTGTCATAGTTGCCGAATGGCTGACAGTCTCCGTATTGCATTCTGGTAAATCGTCGCTTACGATTAAAACCTCTTGAAAGCAGAGTTTCTTGAAAGGATGCGTGCACATCGGGAACGTCCAGCAAGACAACCCGACCCTCCGCCGTCTCCGGCACGTCTTTGACTATTGTGTCGATAAGTGCCAAGGCAACAGACTCTGAGTTGGCTACGAGCGGACCGATATGCCTTGCACTTCTTCCTTCACGGCCAAGGACGTAGCCGACCACTTCGTCTTTGCCAGCAATCACTTTCTTGGCCAGGTCTGGAAACTGTTGCAGGAGGAAAGAAATGACCGGTTTGCGATCAGTGCCGAAAACGACGGCGTCTTCGTGTGCAACCTCGTTTACTTCACTGAGGAAAATCGGGGATATTGACAGAGTATCTTCCACTCGGGAGGCGTTCGTTACCGGTTCTAAGCCGCTAGCAGAATCGATCCCACCCCTTCTATCCAACACAAACCTCGAGATCGTGAAACACGAACCAAACCCAAGCTTCTCGTAGACCTGTTTTCCGGCTGGCGTTGCGTCGAGTAGTGGCGTCAGTTTGAGTTGTGCAGCCAGGTCAATGCACTTGTCCATAAGCATCGTTGCCAGTCCGAGTCGTTGCCAGTCGCTGCGCACGAGCACCATGCTGATCCAGGCATGGGAAGGCGGATACGGAAACAGCACGGCCGTCGCGATTACACTAACTGGATCGGCCAACGCATCGACAACTCCGAAGCCGTGCCCGCTGATCATCAGGCCCCAATCCAGTTTGGTCTGATTCCAGCCGGCTGCATCTGAAAGCTTAAGGCAATCGGACACATGCGAAGCATCGAGGGTTATGAATGTGTGCGGCCGCAAGGGCAGAGGATGAGAAGATTGGAGGATGGGAGGATGTGGGGGCGGCGCTGTCGTACGGTGAGTTGGCTAGTGGCGATCGACGAATATGGGGCTGGCCCAGGCCATCTGGCCGTTCTTTTGGCGGACTCGTAGGTAGATGTAGTTCTTTTGAGAGGGCAGGTCGATTGACACGGTATCGGATAGACGCGAAGAGGCAATCGGAACGACACGGTGAAACAAACAACTCTCAGCGGGGAACGGTCCGGTCGGAACCATCGCGGACGAATCCGCGAGATCCTGCAGCGACAACGACTTCGAAACCTGAGCTGGCTGGGTCATCGATAGTTCCAGTAGCGCATCACTGAAGTCATTCCCTTCTGCTGCTACTTCTAGCACCAAACTCTGATTCGGATTCTGGCGATAAGCTCCGCGCCGCGACGTATACGACACGACTTGTACTGTCTTCGAATCCAGATGATCAACTCGGTGTCGTCGCGCTTCGTCAAATGGGCCGGATTGCAAACACGGAAAGACATTCAAAATTTTCGCCGATCTCGTATGAAGATCAAACGCCCAGTCACACGTTCGCTCAAGGTGCAAATCTCCCCAAGGCCCCCAACCCCACTCACATCGGAGTTGAAGCGTTTTGCCGGCACCAGCCGACAGGCCTTTAAGACCACCCGCAGAACCACCATCTGGGTACGATCGATGTGCAACTGATCCGTTAACGATCACTTCAACAACATCCAATTCGTCGCGCCCATCAATTTCATAGGACACCTCGACCTGCCGGCCGCTTCGTATTTCCGAGCCCATCAAATGGCCATCGACCGTGAACTGGATCCCGATGCGATCTCCCGTCAGAGCGATCGTACGCCGACGTCGGATTCCCTCAAGTATAGACGACCGATCCAGACCATCCGCCCAAACACCTAACAACCCTTCGCCGTAAGCGCCAGGAAACCCGCGGTGGTTGTCGCTGGATGCAACAAACCCAAAACGATGTCCCTGATCGAGCGCACAGCATGCGGTGTTTGATGTGACTCGACCTCCCATCGAATGATTGAAGAACGGATAGGGCCCACGATCATTTTCGGAGTTTCCGTGTTCTGAGAAAATCTCAACAACGGGTGTACACTCTTGGTCAAAGACGTCCCAGTTAACGCCGCGGTGTCCGGTTGCATACGCTAGATGATGCGGGATCATTAATCCGTTTCGTTCGCGACAATATGTACGCAACCCATCTATGGAATCTGGAAAGATCAGCGGATGATTATCGTCCGGCAAGACCACACACTGATCACCGTACCGACTTGAATGCCATTCGAACCCTAGAAACGCCGCGAAATCATCAAGCTGATTGGCATCCGCCGTGAGCGCCTGAACCTGGGGCCATGCGTTCTTGAGTCGTTCAAAACCGTCGTTCCAGTGCTGCTCGCGACCACCCTCCATCGGCAACATGTCGTGCCAACTCGAATGACCCGTGAATGCGAAGAAGTCCAGGTGCGTTTGGGCAATGTCAATGGAGCGCTCAAGCGATCCCATCCCGTAACCAAGCGCATTGTGGTTGTGGATGTCACCAAAGAACAGCGTATGACCGTGCACGAGCATTGCGAGGTGGACTCTTTTTCCTAGATAAACTCGATCTCTGGAACGAGTCCCGAATCATGAAACGCGCAATTCAGCTCGATCATCCCACGAGTGAGTTTGATTGAATACGATCCCGCATCTTGCGAGATAGCAGTCGTTGCCGCTAATGCGCCCGGCGCTTTGCTTGTCGGGATCAGAACCGTAAGCAAGGATGGCGTCAGACTTGGTGTAACGGTCGACACTTCTGCGAACGGATGCTTAACTGCTTCATCTTCGGGTATCGGAAGCTTCAGTGCATGAACGGTAGTACCCATTCCGCTTGCCGGTGCCCCGCTGAGCTCGGCGAGTGGCCGTTCCGCCTTGAAGCTTTTTCCATTCGAAACCACCGTCCCCAAGCCGTCATGGTTAAATCCAAAGAAGCGTGCCTGCAGAATTGATGGCGTCTGTTTTTTAATCAGCTTATCAAAAAGAATCACTGCCGGAAAGTCATACAAGACAAAAACTGTCCGTGTGATTCCAGCTATGTCAGAATCAACCATCTCGTAAGCCGGAGTGGCGTCGCTTGTCCAGTACGCGTATCCCTTTCGCTCCACTTTCCGGACGATTCGCGCAACAGCCCGTGACGCATTCGTACCCTCCCTACCGTCATGATATTGGTGTCCCTTACCGTCAACAAGCACGGCGCTGTGCCCCGCGGTTGTCCGCATCATCCACTTCGGATCCGTAAAGCTATATGGAGGACGATTCGGATCCGCAACCAGCTGCTCCCCGTATGCCTTGACGATGATGCTGTTTCGGTCCGCGTGTTCGTGGTTGCCTGGGCCGCCGCTTCGCATCGCGACCGTGAGATCATCCGCAGAATAACCCGTACGCGCTACCACCCAATCAAGGTCGGAGTGATAAAGCTGCCGGTCGGCGGGTGCTGGCTGTGGCGTGAGTGACGGATCGTACCAGATCAACGCCCACTCGTCATGCGCTCCGCCAAGGATCAGGCCAAAACATTGTGCACGCGG
>CBDTVC010000479.1:0-3496 GCA_965363925.1 uncultured bacterium
GCTCCGGAGTGCCTCAGCGACAAGCCCGATCGCTGATTGGGTTCTATCCAGCATCGAAAACGACCTGCAGCGAACCGAAAGGATTAGAGCCAGGCACCCCAATCTCATGACCCCGCTCGACTGGGCCATCTTTGGCACGATCGTCGAAATTCAGGACTAGCTTCTTAGGTGCAGTATCTTCTTTTCCGTGTCTTCATACCCATAGAAATTTGACCTGTAAATCATGATCTACCGATGGATGTATTCTAATGGTGTACAATGATTTAAATTGGTCATGATGATTCGTTTATTGAATAAGGAAGAGTGGATTTAACTTCAACACGCCCCATAGATATGACTGACTCCGGACCCGTTCCGCATTCCTCACGTGATGAGATGGCAGTTCCTCCTTTTATCGCTCAAAGCGCCTGCGCTAAACGGCCGATGAGGTCGACAGGTACCTTCGGTGTCAGCGTAGTCGGGCTGTTAGTGTTGACAACAATCTTCTCTGGGTGCGGGCCAGATGCTGCTGATGATCCAGCTGCATCATCGGCTTATCAAATTCCCGCGCTCACGACGAGCATCGATGGTGTTGCCCACGTACCGGGTGATTGGGTGCCGATGTTGCCCGCCGGTGAAGAAGGCAGGTCCTGGGGGAATCATCGTGCTGTCATAACGGTCGCGACAAGAGCGGGTGGTCCGCGCTCGTCGGATACGCTCGGACAACTGGTTCGAGTCAAGATTCCGTGGCGGCGACACGACACCAATCCGGACAAGAAGGCGGTCGTTGTTGTCAATGCAGCCACCGGACTGGTTGTGGCGAACGCTATCGCACAGAATGTTACGAATGAATCGGGCGATGTCTGGTTCGAGGTCGCGGATACGTCGAACGAATACTTCGCCTATTACTTTCCGTATTGGACGTCAGGCAGCTACTATCCCAAAGTTTCTTATTGGACGCCCGACAGTCTTGCTGCAAATTATCCGGCGGAGGAGCGTTGGCTGGCGCGCATGAATAAGATTGTTGCGACGGATGTTGAGGAGCCGCTGGTGGCGTCCGTTTCGCGAATCGAATCGGTTAACGCGTTCCACTCGTTCTTCCCGATGGAGGTAGCGGCTACGGCCGAAGAAGTGGAGCGCTTCGTTGCTGACCATCCGCAATCGTTCTATGTGTTTCCTGAATACCGCGAGCGTCCGGCCCGTATGCGCCGTCACCTGCCGGTACATTGGGTAGTTGAGTCACCCGCTGGCAATCAGTCGCTTGTCAACGAAGGTGAGGCTGACCGATCGGGTTTAGGGCCACGTTCGGTGTTTGACGTAACTGCCAAGCGTGGCGAATATTTCACTTTTCAACTTGGTGTCTTTTCGCCTGACAAGTCTCTTTCTGATGTAGGGCTTGAGTTCAGCGAATTTGAGAATGGAAATGGAGGGGCCATTGGTGCCGAGGCGTTTACGTCCTTTAATCTGGAGGGTGTAGATTTGGCGGGTCAACCGTTTACTAAAGTGGTTGACGTACCTGCGGGCGATGTGCAGCCGCTGTGGATTGGCGTCGAGATTCCCCTTGAAGCAGCACCTTCGGTCTACCGAGGGTCGGTTACCGTATCGTCTGAAGAAGTGGCTTCTCAGACCATCGACGTCCACTTAAAAGTGGACCGGCGCCGAGCTATCGCTGCTGGCGACAACGAGCCGGAAAAACTGTCGAGACTGCGGTGGCTGAACTCGACCATTGGTTCAGATCCGGATTTTATCGTGGATCCGTTTACTCCCGTCACGGTCATCGGTAATCGAGTCAGCGTGCTTGGTCGTGAGGTGGTGTTAGGACCGGATGGCCTCCCAATGAATATCCGCAGCTTCTTCAAGCCCGAACTCACGGGAATGTTGGAAACGGCGGGTGAGATCCTTGCGGAACCGGTGACATTTGAAATAGTGGCCAACGGCAAACAACAGTCATGGTCCTCCGAACCGTACCAGATCTTAAAACCTGCAGCCGGACGAGTCGAGTGGCACGGCTACAGCCAATCTGATTTGTTTGAGCTCAAGGTCGCCGGATCAATCGAGTACGATGGCATGCTCGACTACAAGGTTGCGTTGGTCTCCAAGCTTCCCGTTGATGTTTCGGACATACAGCTCCCAATCAGAATCAAAGCGGATGCCGCGACGTGGATGTTGGGGCTTGGCCGAAAGGGTCAGAAGCGCGAGGAGGCAATCGATTGGAAATGGAAAGTTGAGAACCACCAGGAGGGTGTTTGGCTGGGTGCGGTGAACAAAGGACTGCAGTATGTGCTACGCGACGACAATTACGAACGGCCGTTAAACACAAATTTCTACCAATCGAAGCCACTAAATCTGCCGCCTTCCTGGTATAACGATGGTCGCGGTGGAATCCGGATCACGACAGAGGGTGACCAGGTGGTGGCTCGAAATTACAGCGGGCCACGAAAGATGGCGTCCGGCGACACGCTTCATTTCAACATCCGCTTTTTGATTACCCCGTTTAAGCCCCTTAACACAGAGGAGCACTTTAACACGCGGTTTGTGCACAAATATGTGCCCGTCGATTCGGTTAAGCAGTGGGGTGGAACGGTTGTCAATATTCATCACGCGAATGAGATCAATCCATATATCAACTATCCGTTTTACAACCTTGACAAACAGACGGCCTACATAAATGAGGCGCATCGAAAAGGAATTAAAGTCAAACTGTACGACACAATACGAGAGTTGACTTACAAGGCCCACGAGCTATTTCCGATGCGTAGTCTTGGGTACGAAATTTTTAACGACGGCGAGGGTGGTGGTCATCCGTGGATGCAGGAGCATTTGCAGAGCAACTACCTTTCTGCGTGGCACGCATGGCGCGTCGATGATGCATCGATCCTCAACAAGGGCACGTCGCGGTGGACCAACTATTATGTCGAAGGCCTCAACTGGCTTGCTGAAAATCAGGAGATTGACGGCCTTTATCTCGATGACATCGCCTTCTCACGCGAAACCGTCAAGCGGATGGTCAGCGTGCTCGATACACATCGCGATGGCGTTGTCATCGACTTGCATTCTGCAAATCAGTTTAATTCAGCGGATGGGTTCATCAACAGTGCTATGCTTTACATGGAGCACTTTCCGTTTATCTCAAGACTCTGGTTTGGTGAATACTTTGATTACGATGCGGATCCTGACTACTGGATGACCGAAATTGCTGGCTTGCCGTTCGGGCTGATGGGAGAGATGCTGCAAGATTGTGGTCGTCCGTATCGTGGAATGTTATACGGCATGACGACCCGCATGTACGGAGACTGTGATCCGCGGGCGATCTGGACATTGTTTGATGATTTTGGAATCGAGGCGTCGGAGATGCTTGGTTATTGGCTTGACGACAGCCCGGTTACGACGGATCATCCAAAGGTTCTGGCAACGAGTTACGTGCGCGACGGCAAGACGCTGGTTGCGCTGGCTTCCTGGGCAGATGAGGCCGTCGACGTGCGGCTGGACGTGAACTGGGTACGCCTCGGCCTCGATC
>CBDTVC010000480.1:0-3479 GCA_965363925.1 uncultured bacterium
GCCGAGGGATCTGAAGCCTGGCCCTACATACCTGGTTATGAAGCTGACGCTGAATGACGGTAGCGGGCGAATGTCCAGCGACGCAGTTGCCGCACCATCTATGCGGGATGACGATCGAGCCACGAGAACGGGCGCAAGCAAGTCTCGCAGCGCCCCGTAGTCCTCCGAGAAGGAGAGCGAGTCGGATTGAATGTCCGCGCTGAATGCGGATACTGCGGCCTCAACGCGAAGGGCGGCTTTCCCGCGAACAATCGGAACGCCAGCCGAGGTTGCAAAGACAACGTTTTCAACGGGCCTTACCCGATCTTCAGGTGACTGCACAGCGAGCGATGACGGCTGGTCTCGAACCGCGAGTCCGTTGAAGTGCAAGTGTAAACCTGCCTCATCGCCAACACCAACACGAACTGCAGTCGTCATCTGCTTGTACAATCCGCGCAGATTTTGAAGTGTGTCGGCATCCAGCGCTCGTTGGCTCCGACCACGAACAAACCCTAACCGCAATGGTCTCGGCGTTAGTTCAAAACCCGCACCCAACAGACGGGAGCTTGATAACGTGTACGACGAGAATTGCGTTGAAAAGTACCCGGCATGAAGCTGAACCCATTTCCATTTCGGACTCACGCCAATCTGGTTAAACGGATGCTGATAGCCGGCGTCTTCGGTCGACAAGTACGCAGAGAACGGGAGCGTCAAGTAGTCACCGATCGCAACCGTGACCCGACCCGTCGACATACCCGATTGTCCCGGTCTGCGATCTGCGACAAGGCCCGACTGGCCGTAAAAATCACCGGACAGGGAGAGACTACCGCTAACCTTGACCGGTACTGGCGGGCCAGACGTAATGGCCTGACCGGAAGCATCCATCATGACCAAACATGTGAAGAGCATTCCCGCGAGCGCCAGTCCAGCGATTCGTCGATCGTGATTGCTCATCGTCTAATGGGCCACGACGAACGTTCGCCTTTCGGCAAAGTGCTTCCCTTCTGCAACGAGCAGGTACACGCCCGAGGGCAAGGATTGTGAGGGAAGCCTGACCTCTTCGACCACCCCTGACCCAAGCGGGACATCCTGACTCCAAACGCGGCGACCGGTTACGTCGTAAACCGAAACTGCCATCGTTTGGTTTTCATCACCATAAAGCTGAATCATCGCAACATCTGCTGCTGGATTTGGGTAGACGGCCGAGGCATGTGCGACATCGCCAATCGCTTCGACCTCTAAGAGATCGCTGTAGTCTACCGTGCCATCTAGATCAATCATTCTGAGCCTGAAGGACTTCGATCTGTGCAGTTGGTTTTTGACTCGGTACTCGTAATTTGCAGACCGATCGCCAGTGCCCTTCGACAGAATGAGATCGGACGCTGACACGTACTGGCCCTCAACCAGCTCCTCGACCACAAACCCCGACAGGTCTACTTCGTTGAGGGTTTTCCATCTGAGGACAACTTCATCTCCGTCGCCGAGTGCGTCGAAGGAAACCAGCTCAAGCGGAAGCTCCGCGTCCGTATAGGAGATATCGTCAACGTAGAACCAGTTTGCGGCAGCTCCTGTTGATGTCACCTCGACTCGACGAATCGTCGCAGGTCCCTTGACTGTGATGGCTTGCTTGTCCTCCCAAGAAGGAGCGGCTGTAACAATCTCGGACATTGTCGCCACGACGTTGCCGGAAATGTCCTTTGCCACGATCGTCACGTTCGCAACAATACCGTTCTGCCCAAAGCCGTTCATCAACAGGCTTACTTGAGTTTGCGGGACAGAGAACTCCATGACGAGTGGCTCCCTGTTGAACTCATTGGGGGGCACGAGCTGGGTCCTGACCACGTTATCCCCAGACCAAGCCCTGCCGCAAGATGCAGACCAATTGCACGTCTCGACTTGAACTCCGCCGACAAACGTGATGGGTTCGCCTGAGACGGTTGTCACGATCTGATCATCGACGTACGAGTCAAAGTTGAGGATACCAGCCTCCTTTTCGACCTCGTCTCGAACGATGAGCAAGAGGTTGTAGGGTACATCGGCCGTTGGATCTGTGGATCCTCCGAATCCAGCCCCACAACGCACGCCCACGGGCGTATTGACAACGCCGAACGACAGAGCGCTGGAACAGTATGGCGCGCCCGTCGACGCGTACGGACTCACAAGCGTCACACCACCACCGCCAATCGCGCCATCGGTAAGCGTTGCGAAATCTCCGAACGACATCCCGTATACGCCGGGGCTCGCCCGCGAAGCAAGAACGCTTCCAGCGGCGTCGTTGTGAGAATAGAATGATGACGGTGTGTAGGAGGCGGAAGTGGCCTGGTTCGCCCATGCGAACGCAAGATTTCCGACGTCGGAATTATCCGAAACAAACAAGAGGCTGAATTTCCGATCAGCCGGTGAGCCTTCGCTAAAACAGCGGACATTTACGATGACATCGTCTCCGCTCACGAACCAACCGCCGACCGGGCAGGTCGACAAATTTGCTGGGTCACCTAGTAATTCGAATGGTGTCGTTTGAACATGGCCACCGTTTGTCGCAACGGCAGGGGCAAATCCTTCAAGTGTGACTGCATAGACTCCAACGGAGCTTCGTGAAATCGTGATGTCTTTTTTTTCTGAATTGTAGGCGAACCTTCTGAAGGCCGTATACGAGGCAAGTGACGGCTCATCGGCCTGTAGATATGCGAGACTTACCGGATTTGACCCCGGGAACGTGACAAGTACACCAAATTCTGCATCCTTTCTCAGACCAAGGTTGACCGGGTCAAAACATTCTACCTGCACTATAACGTTTGCATTGGCAGACAAATTGGACATTAAGCAAACGGCATCGTCAGCTCCTCTCGCGGAAACCTGAACATTGCCGTACCCGCCAAGCTGATCGTCTCTGAGGGCAGACAATCCCACAAATTCCACAACATAAAAGCCAACACCGTATCGAGTAACCGTGATAGGACCTTCAGAATTGTACGAGTAGAGTGACGCCGGCGCATAAGATTCTGTGGTGGGCTGGTGTGCGTACGCGTACGCGATCTGCGCTGGCCCTTTTTGGGCGTCTGCGGGTGTTGCGATGCAGGTTGAAATGCAAAGAAGTAGAACTGCGATAGATAGACGACGACCTGGTTGGGCGTTGTTCATTGGAGGCCCCTCGATGGTTTGGATTAATCAGGGGCAAGTCGCTGTCTTCTCGCAAACGAGTACCGATACAGTTGACCTGCCACAATCCTTTGTGCGTACTTATGGACGAAGTGGGCCACTGGTATTCGCTCCGACGAAAAAAGCCCGCCCCGAAAGATCCGAGGCGAGCTTCTGCTTGTGAGGTTGGTCGGGGTGTTGATCACCGATGAAACAAACTTCAATTCGTCGCGGGTAAAGCCGTTTGCGAGAACAAAATCAGAGATTCGTAAGAAATCTCGAGTTCATTCCTGAAAGCAACTACCAGCACCGTCCCTTATTAGATGCACATCAGCAAACGCATATCTTTTTTGCTTGATACG